>NZ_JACHVA010000052.1 GCF_014230055.1 Puniceicoccus vermicola
TTTTTTTTGAACTCTTCCACGTCATCATACCCGGCACGTTCGCAGGCTATCTCCAGGAATGACTTCTCCACTTCACTCGCAATAAACTGATCGGCCACGGCCTTCTCCAATTGCTTTACACGCTCGCGCAGGCGCTTGAGTTCTATCTGTTCTTCTGGCGTTTCCACACGAACTACCTTGGGCAACATTGAGTTCTTTCCAAACTCTTTCAGCCAGCCATGGATCGTCCGTGTTCCGGATATCCCGTAGTGACGACGGGCCTGCGTGATCGTCTCAAAACGACCATCCTCTAATTCCCGGACCACTCGCAACTTGAAGCTTTCGCTGTAGCGTATCGCACTTTTTGTTTTCATCGGTTTTCCTTTCTTTTGCAAAAACCGACAACCTATTTCAGGTCGGGACATTCGATGTTTAACGTTCAGCGTTCGACGTTTAATGTTCGCCATCTGACGGTCGGCCGGATGTGCGGCTGCCATTCCAATGCGACGGGAGCAGGATGCTCCCGCTACTTTGCTTTGCGGTTTTGTGTCCAGACTTCCAAATTGATTACCGCCCACCGACTACCGATCACCGCCTCCCGGCTCTTCGCTTTGTCTCCGCGCGATGAAGATCATCAGGGTGCTGAAGGCGGCGTTTCCGAAGAGGAAGAGGGGGAATTGGAGTTTGCTGGGGAGGCTGTAGACGATGAGGAGCATCAGGGGCCAGAAGCAGAGGGAGGTGGCCCAGATGGGGAGGATCCGGGTGCGGATGTTGGTGAAGGTGAGGGCGCGGAGTCCTTCGCGAAGGTTGGACCGATGTTCGTAGAGGATGAACCAGGAGACGATGAAGGGGAGGACGAACGCGGGGGTGAAGAGCAATTGGTCGCAGACCACTTTGAGGAGGAGGGTGGCGGGATCATTTCCGTTGCCGAAGATCTGGGCCTGAAACCAGTAGAAGCGATCGACGATGAGCCCGATGATGGCCCACATGGTGAATTGGTGGAGGAGTTCGCCCGCGGTAGGGTTGTCGCTGCCGGCGGGGCGGAAGCGGCGTTTCAAGAGCTCGGGGAGAATGCCGCCGCTGACGACGGTCGTGACGGCGGCAAAGAGGAGGCCGCCTTCGGTTTTGAAGTAGGCGACCTTGTCCAGCAGGGCGGCGCTGCCCTCGATCCAGTAGTAGCTGCAAACTACGGCTAGCGCGAGTCCCTGAATGATGAGGATGGCGGGCCAGTAGACCTGCAAGGCTTGGATGGCGGGACGGAGAAGCGACTTCAGGTCCGTTTTCACGCGAACTTCCGGGAATTCCGGCCTGTGGCGGCTTTGCGAGGCGAAGCAATTTTCGAGCGATTCATTTTGTGTTGGATTCACGGGATCATCGCCCTCCGTCCTTGGGCCTGTCAATCGGTCTAAGAGGAGATGCTGAAGGACAATCGCGCCTTTGGAGGTTGAATGGATCTTTTGTGTGGGAGAGGAACGGCGATCGCCGTTTCTTCGGCAGTGCGAGAGATTACGAGCTTCTCGACGCTTCCAACGAAATGGCTCTCGCCATTCCGCTCCCCCTTCCGGCGCGTCCTGATCCAACGATCTCATGGAGAGGAGCGGAGCTCGCCGTTTCTGTGGCAGTGCGAGAGATTACGACCTTCTCCACTCCTCCAACGAAATGGCTCTCGCCATTCCGCTCCCCCTTCCGGCGCGTCCCTATCCAACGATCTGATGGAGAGGAACGGCGATCGCCGTTTCTTTTGCAGTGCGAGAGATTACGACCTTCTCCGCTCCTCCAACGAAATGGCTCTCGCCATTCCGCTCCCACTGCCGACGCGTGCTTATCCAATGATCTCATGGAGAGGAACGGCGATCGCCGTTTCTTTTGCAGTGCGAGAGATTACGACCTTCTCCGCTCCTCCAACGAAATGGCTCTCGCCATTCCGCTCCCACTGCCGACGCGTGCTTATCCAATGATCTCATGGAGAGTCGTTTCCTTTCGAAGTGTGTGAGCGCGGGGAGATTTTCTTGCTCTGCTAGCAGCTTTTGGTGAGGTTGGGGTTGCCCCAGGATTTCTCTGGCCGTTTCACAGGAGGGTGAAAATGGGGCCCTTTTTGGTCCCGCGAATCCCGATGGCTGAACTTCTCCTAGACTTTCTGATTTACTTCCTCGTCGCCACGTCTGTTTCGGCCGTAGTGCTGTGGGGGGCGGGGATGCTGACGGGAGTGGGATGTTCATTCTTGGAGATGTTGGTGGTGGCTGGAGGGGCGACTTTGGCGGGGATTCCCTTTCTGATCGCGACGCTGATCTGGGAGAGCGGATGGATTCTCCTGGCGGGCTGGGTGGTCTCGCTGATCGTCTTTGTCTGGCTTCTGAAGGTGGTGACTCGGGAGGACATCTTTCCGGATCTCTTTCTGATGATCGTCGTCTATTGCGGGATTCGTTTCCTTCTCGGCTTCGCGGTGGGTTGAGGAATGCCGGGGAGTCTGGTGTTTTGGAGATGAATACGGAGCAGCAGCCCGGTCCGGTCGACTCGTCAGAGCGGTTGGTCTTCATGGATGGACTGCGGGGGATGGCTCTGGGAGGAATTTTTCTCGTCAATATGGGGATCATGGCCGCGCCGAGTATGGCCTTTGGTCCGAATGAAATCGAATCGGGGCCGATTTCGACTGGGGTTTCATTGGTCCGTCATTTCTTGGCGGATGGGGCCTTTTTCTTTCTTTTCTCGCTCCTGTTTGGGGCGGGTTTTTCGATCATGATGGGACCGTTTGGACGGCGTTCCGGAGGGATTGGGCTCGCCGCCTACTACCGGCGTCTGTTGCTGATCGGGATTTTCGGCTTTCTCCATGTATGGCTCTTTTGGTGGGGGGACATTTTGATGATTTATGCTTTGGCGGGAGCTTGGCTGCCTCTCTTTCGGAAGCGCAAGGATCGGACGTTGCTAATCTGGGCGGTGGTCCTGGTTGTGGGGCCGTATCTGCTCTTTTCAGGATTACTCGAACTGTTTTCGACCAGTTCCGTGGGCTACGAAGAGTGGGAAGCCTCTTATTCAGCGGCGGTTCAGGCCTGGATATCCGCTTTGCTGGATGGCTACCGCAGCCCTGATTTCTCGGTGGTGTCCGAGATGCGGTGGGAGGAGTATTTCTACAATCTCTGGGGCGGTGTCTTCTCTCTATTTTCGGCGCTCGGGTATATGCTCTTGGGGCTCTGGTTTGCCCGGCACGATCGGTTTCGGCTCGGCGGGGAGAACGGGCGGTTTTTCCAGAAGATGATTCCGGTGGCAGTGGCTTTGGCGATTCTCGGGAAAGCTGCCTATGTGTTTTGGCTTTACGGAGGTTACACCTTCGAGGGGGGCCTTCTCTTCTGGGTGGGGTTCAGCGTCGGTGGGCCGGCGTCGGGGCTGGTCTATTTTGGAGGGCTGCGCTGGTTCTATCTCCGGGGAAGAGCCTTGTGGTTGCAGAAGGGTTTGGAGGCGGCGGGGCGGATGGCATTGACCCAGTATCTGCTGCAGTCGGCTTTTATCAGTCTGCTCTTTTACGGTTATGGCTTCGGGCTCTATGGGAAGGTTTCACCCGCTCTGCAGATCCCCATCGTTCTCGGGTTCTTCGCCCTTCAGGTTCTGGTGAGTGTGCTTTGGTTCCGGCGGTTCTCGATTGGACCCCTCGAATGGATCTTGCGAAAGTTTACCTACGCTGGGAGTCGGTGAGGGTTGGAAGGAGGCGGTGCTTTCCCCTCCGGATTCTCCATCCAGGGCTTCTGCCTTTTCATTTCCCTTTTCGTAAGTCCTGTGATCGAGTTCAGGGATGATTTTTCTCCGCCGGGTCGAGATTGATAGAGGAGGGAATGCGGAAGGGTATCCGTTTTCCGTCCCGGCCCTGGGTGAGTGGTCCTCGTTGGAGATCACGACGCCGGTGACTTTCTTCGTCGGCGAGAATGGATCGGGGAAATCGACGTTGTTGGAGGCGATGGCTTTGAAGGCCAAGCTGCCTCCGGCCACCGGGATGCCTCTTGAGCGCGACGCGACTCTCGCGCCAGTGCAGCCGCTCGCCACGGCCATGCGGCTCGGTTGGCGCCCCCGCACCCGATACGGCTTTTTCCTGCGGGCGGAGGATTTCTTCAACTTTGCCAGTGCGACCCGGCGTAGGGCGGAAAGCATGGACGAGATGGCCGATCGTTTCGCAGATGATCCGCGAGTGCGCGGCTATATGTTTGCCCAAAAGCAGGCGTTGACCTCCCGATATGGCGAAGACCTGCACGCGGTCTCTCATGGGGAGGGTTTCTTGAAGTTTTTCGAATCGCGCTGCGTGCCGGGAGGTCTCTATTTGATCGACGAACCCGAGGCGGCCCTCTCGCCCCAGCGGCAGTTGGCGTTCCTGAGTCTCATGAAAACCCTGGTCGAGGAATCAGAAGCGCAGTTTATCATCGCTTCCCACTCGCCGATTCTTCTGGGCTATCCCGGGGCGCGGATTCTGAGTTTTGACGATGGGGCGCTGGCCGAAGCGAGTTACGAGGATCTGACTCATGTGACCCTGACGAAGAGTTTTTTGAGCGATCCGGAGCGGTATTTCCGGCAGCTTTAACTCCAGGAGCGGAGCCGTTTTTTATTCTGTGATATTTCGGGAATAAAAGAGTGATTTTAGGACTCCTCCTTAGATGGACCATCGCGTATTTTGTGGTGGTCGGCTTCTCCTCAACTTCAGGCTTCTTCTCAACTTCAGATAATTTTTTATGATTCCTAGATCTCGCTTAAATTGGGGGAGGGTGGTCCTTTCGGCCTTCCTGATCGTTTTGATGAACGCGATGGTCTCTGCGGCGACCTATTCGGAATGGGTGGCCGCGGAAGGATTAACGGGGGCGGATGGAGATCCAGATGCAAATCCGGATGGTGACTCCTTTGTCAATGCCTTGGAATACCTGTTCGTCCTCGATCCTGAGGTGGAGGATTCCGTCGCGGCAGCGGGAGTGGCCGTGGTGCGCAACGAATCGGGAGACCTGTTTGTCCGCTGGCCCCAGCGGGTTGCTCTGGATTCCGGGGGAGAAGTGATTCTGGAAGTGTCGGACTCACTGGCGGTGAATGATTGGACAGCGATGTCTACCTTTCCTGCCCCGGCAGCGGATCCGATGAATCCGGAACGCGAGTATCTTTTCCAATACGTCAATCCCGAGTCTTCCGGGGAGTTTTACCGTCTGAAGGTGGATTTCCCCTTTGCGCCGGATCTAGAGGAGACGGTTCTGGTGGGATCGTCGGTCGGGGCGGAGTGGGACTCGATGGGAGAGGTCGGTGACGTCTATGTGCGTCAAGTGGAGCCGCCGGTCAGCGCCTCGGACGATCGGCCGAACACCTCGAAATACCCCTCGGCGGTGGGGACGGAACGGGTCTCCTTTACCGAATGGCTCTCCGACGACTATGCAGACGACGGACGTAGCCCTCAGCGGCGCTCCTGGATGGGCTGGTTTCTCTGGGGGGACGGAGCACCTCCTCCCGGAAAGACGGCGGGTTGGCCTTTCAGCGGGGACTACGACGACAGCGACTGGGACTATTTTGTCTATCAATTCCCGGCGGGCAACGATTCATCCACGACCGGTGACTGGAACGCCGTGCGGGTCGACCAGCAACCGCTCTACATGCAGCCGTTGCGCCTGAACTACAACTGGGCTCCGGGCCTCTTCGGCTATGAAAATCAGCCGATGCGGAATTTTCCGGACAACACCAAATTCTGGAAGGACAAGACCATCGTGAGAGGGATCAACCTCTCGCCGAATTATCCGTACTTCGTCCAATACGGAGACCGGATCGACGATACGGGCGTGCCGGCCTGGCCGGACGACTGGCGTGAGTCCTGGATCCGGATGAAAGTCCGGCCTCTGGAAACTCTGGTTCTGGTTCCTTCCAATTTGACGGCCGACGAACTCCTGACCGAGGGCGACTATAATAACGTGGGCTCGGTGGCCTCGCCGGACTACGAAGTTTTTCCGTATCCGGTGTGGAATACGAAATTGGCTCCGAGCGAGCAGACGCCCTACGCCATCCTGACGGATCAGATTGGCGATTGGCACGCGGACATCGTCTACGAAGGCACCCGTCCCGGAGCGGATGGTTACGAGAGTAACCGCTACCGCCGTTCGGATTTCTCGGCAGATGGGCTCGGCAATTATTTGAAGCTGACCGTGGCGCAGGGCTCACCATTTGTCTGGGGGGAGACGAATAACAGCCGCTACATGATCTTCTACGATCTCATCCGCGAGAACACGATAGGCCGGATCGACAACAATACCGGCTCGGACGCCGAGTTTCTCTCCGACGGTCCGTATCCCGTGCCCGGCGTGTCAGGGGTGAGCTACGTTCTGGCCTACGGCAACCAGACGAACCCCAATCAGTGGTTCCTGAACGTCGAGCCGGAGTTCTCCTCGCTGCCAGACCCTTCGAAGCCGGAGGAAACCGTCCCGGGTGGATTCAATCCTCCGGGCGAGCAGAGCAACCACACTTATTTTGCGATCTATTTCCGAACGGATGCAGTCGAGGAGGTTTCCCTCGGGAGCGGGGAGAACGACAGTGACGGCACCGATGCCAACGGTAATCCATACTTCCAGCTGGAGTTCAAGGACACTGGCAAGAACTGGTTTGTCGTCGGCCAAGTGCCGGTGGCCCGCTACTACGACCCGGGTGTTTCCGAGGACGACCGATCGGTCCTCGACCAAGCGGCCAAGGATTGGGCTGACCAGATGGGTAAGTACGCTTTCAACTTTCCGACCGATACCTCCATCGACTACTCGGTGACGAATATGTATCGGGTGGATACCGACTTTAACGCGAGCTTTGCCAACCCCTACGTCGAGATCGGGGCGACGGATGCTGCGGCGATGACCGCCGATCCGGCCAAGACGGTCTGGACCCTGCGTCCCCACCACTATCAACCGCTGACTCTCGGGCCGGATCTCTCGACCGCGGCGAAAACGCCAGTTGTTTGGGAGCCACTGCAGACGACCGGGATCGATTTTCCCGCGGTGGCGTCTCCGCCGAACGCCAACAAGACGAACACTTCGACCGAAGCACGCTGGGGATATTGGCATCCACAGGGGAACCTGAAGCCGGTGATCGCGGGTAACTTTTCGATCGCCTATCCATTTCAGAATTTTCTCCCGGTGCTGCCGCCGCCGAATTGGGAGAAGAACTACGAACAGACCGGAATTCAGGTCGTTCGGATCACGAATGTCGGTACGGGTTATGAGCGGATCACCGGAAAGCCCCAGGCGACGCTTACTGTCACGGATCCGGGCTCGACAGGATCCGGCGCGACTTTCGATGTGAAGCTCGAGCCGAATACGGGTCGGATTCTGCAGGTCGATGTGGTCTCGCCCGGTTCGGGCTATCCCGATGGAAACCCTCCGCCCGCGGACAAGGTGCAGTTCACCATCGATCCGCCACAGTCGACCGGTGGCGTGCAAGCCGAAGGGCGGGTGCAGATCGGAGGCGGGAAAGTTCTCGCAGTCTTCCTCAACGAAAAGGGTTCCGGCTATCGGTCGACCGTGGAGATCAGTCAAACCGGCAACGAGTCGGTGGATCCTCCGATCGTTGTCCCCAACTTTGACCCGAATACCGGGCAGATGGTTCCGGGGCTGGCCAAAGTGATTTCCGGAGGCTCAGGTTTTAATTTTGCTGAACCGATCCAGGCGAAGGTGATTGGCACAGGTTCAGGAGCGACGGTTGAAGTTGCCGAGCCGGGACAGGTCTTTGCCGTAGTTGACAGTTTGATCGCCGGATTCAACGGCAATGGGATCTACCCGAGCTCGGGGAATCTGACGGCGGACGCCGCGAATATCGAAGTCAACATCGTTCCGGCCACCGAAGGAGGGAGCACTCCGGATGCTGAGGTGATTCTGACGGCGGTTCCTACTTTCTTCAATGCGGTCGTGGAGAATCCGGGTTCGGGATACGACTCGGCCCCGACCGGAAGTATTACCGACGACGAGGGTAAGACCTTTGAGTTTACGACGGAGATTAACGGTGGACAAGTGATCAAGGTGAACCGTGGGCCCTCTCAGCCCAATCCGGTGCTGACCACTCCGAAGGCGGTTACTTTTACCGGGGGCAATCCGGATACTGCGGCGGCGGCCACTGCCTATCCGGGAGCCACGATCACCGGGGTGCGTTTGACGGGCCCGGCTGTCGGAGGATATACGAGCGATTCCGAAGTCACCTTTTCCGGAGGCGCGGTCGGCCCGGGTTCGGGGAGCGGAACGTTTGAGCCGCCGGTCTTCGACTTTTCGGTTTCCGCCGGGAAATTGGTCCTAAACGGTTTCGATAGCGGCCAAAACGGTGCGGGTTTCTGGGGCCCGGCGCGGTTCCGTGTCAAAGGCGGAAAAGGGTTCCGGGCTGCTGCCGAGGTTTTTGTCAACGAAGCCGGAGTGATCGAAAACGTCCGGGTTCTGCGCCAGGGATCGAACTACCCGAGCGATGTGGATGTTTACCTGACCCAGGGCGGAGGAGCCTCCGGAAGCGGGGCGACTTTTGATGTGACCGTGACGGATGGGAAGATCACCGGAGTCGAAGTCACGAACGGGGGAACCGGCTACAATACGCAGGGGAACACCATCCAGTTCATGGCTGTGGGCGGTGGGGACCCGGTCAACCAACCAGCCAAAGGGGCATGGGCGGAGATCACGGCGGATCCGGATGGCAGTGGCGGATTGACCAATGCCACGATTGTCAATGATCCGCAGCAGGGTGGCTATCTGGATAGCGCCGATATTGTCCCCACGGTCGATTCACCACCTCTGGTCGTTGAGTATTTCGACGTGCCGAATCGACAGATGATTTCGCCCAATCATGCGCAGGGATACATCACCCGGATTGTCCCCGGAACGATTAACGTGGAGCAGGTCATCTACGACAGTTTAATCACCGAATTCACCAGTCTGGGCTCGGCAAACCTGAAGCCCTTTGGCGGTGGTTTTGGCGGTGCGAGTGCGCCCGACGGCTACGGACTGGGAAATCAACTTTCGGCGACTTCGAAGTTTATTGGGACGCTCTTTCAGTTGCGGAGTCAGGTGGCGAGCGAGGGGCAGGATTTGCCCAATCTCGCTCCCAGCTCCTTCGCCCGGGCCGCCGCCAACACCTTGGCGGATTCCTACGAGCTGCCGATCTACCGGGATCACAACCCAGGATCGACCCTGACGGGCGCCCTCGAGACCTCGGTGCAGGCATTGCAGCGAACCCTCTCCTTGCTGCATTCCGATCCCGCGTATTCGAACAATCCGCCGAGCGATAGCACGACGGCCTGGAAGCTCGAATACTACACCGGATATGATTCGGGGGCGGGGCGGATGCTGATCAACCCGACTGCCTCACTGCCGGCGCAGGGAATCGTCAGCCGGACGGATTCCCCGCCGGAGATTTCCTCGGAGGAGAACGATCCCAAGGTGGGCTTGGCCAAATGGAAACCGGGGATGCTCTGGAGTGGATTCGGAGTTTCCGACCAGTGGAACGACCAGCACTACTTCTTCGGCTATTATCTAGGAACGGCAGGCCTGGCCGCTCTCTTTGATGGGTCCTGGCTGGATTCGATTCCGGGAGAGCCCGAGAACCTCTGGTCTCACCCGGACCAAATGGGGCAGGCGATCGACCAATGGTATCTCTCCGTGGCCAATGACCCGGACAACGCCACGCTGACCTCGGCTTTGAATTCCGTGCCGGAGTTCTCCTTTCAGAAGTTCCCGTTCTTTGACCAATGGAGTGGCCACGGGTGGGCGACCGGGATCCCTCCCGGACCCGCGGGATCGATCGAGAACGGTACCCTCGGAAGCAACTATGTCCCATGGTCGATCATGGTGACTTCGGGCACGGGTGTTTTTGGTTACGGAGACGAGAACGAGAACTCGATCTGGGAAGGTCTCCAATCCTTCAGTGCAGCAATTCTCTGGGGCGCGGGCACCGATCGGAAGCCTCTGGTCGATACCGGGATGTATCTCCTCTCCACCGGCATGGCTGCCGGTGACCTGTATTTTCAGGATAAGAACTACAACCTTTCGGCGTCACCACAGAACGAATACTCCTGGGTGCCGGTCACGACGGTCGATTCGAGTGCCGTCGCCAACAATGGGGGGAATAATTCGATTCCGGCGGGCACGGACTACAACAGTGGGGCGGGCGAAGCTTTCTACACCGCACCGGAGTTCTTCGGTGGGGAAGCCGCGGCCGGGATGTCGATGGTCCGTAAATTTGGACCAACGCTGAACAACTTCTTTTATGCGTTTCCCACCGGCTCGAAATTCATTGAAGCCTATCCTCCGACAGCCTGGACGCTGGGCATATCCCGGAACACCGATTACATGAAGAAGTGGGCGGGAGCGATGATGCGGGAGGAGTGGACTGCCGCCCGCGATTCAGCCTTGTTCCAACCCGCGAACTGGTTGGCCATGGCCATGACCTCGGCCTTGTCGGGAGTCCCTTACAATCCGGGAGATGTTCCGTACCCGATGACTGGAACCACTCCGAACGCCGATGCGCCTGCACCCTACAGCGAACGACTCTGGTCGAGCTGGGTGACGATGGATGCGGCCGCCGGAGACGAAGCTTCGATGCAGCCGGCCTTCAAACCAGTGACCGTTCTTCATTTCCTGCAGGCCTTCGAGGAGTATGGGAACCCGGATTGGACCTACATCGGCAAATCCGTGAACTCCGGGGGAGCGGAAGTGGACGAGGTGGTGCTGATGGCCGCCTTCACCAAAGAAGTTCCGGAGGAGAACAAAGTGATTACGACCTTCGTCGCCTTCAATCCGGGATGGGAGGAACGTTACGCTCAGTTTGACCGCCTTGATTCGAATGGATCCGTGGGCAATGCAAACGTGAGCGGGCTCATCACCATTCCCGCCAAAAAGATGGCCATGAAGACGGTCGAATTCACGGGACTCTGAGGACGTCTGGATTGGCAGGCGGAGAGGCATGCGGGGCGGAATGAATTCCGCGTTCCGCGGGCTCTGTTCTTGGGCAGTGTGAAGGACATTTGTGTCCTTTGGGTGCGGAACAGGAGTGGAATTTGCGGAGAGGAACGGCGATCGCCGTTTCTTCGGCAGTGCGAGAGATTACGACCTTCTCCACTCCTCAACGAAATGGCTCTCGCCATTCCGCTCCCACTTCCTACGCGTCCCTATCTAACGATCTCATGGAGAGGAACGGCGATAGCCGTTTCTTCCGATGCGCTGGCAGGGAAGGGAGGCGCTAAAGCAACCTCCCCACTGTGAGTGTGTGGAGTGGATTTTTTTTCGCCTCCGCTCCGACGGCGGAGGGTTGCTCGTACTAACTGGGAGTCCGGCTTGCTCATTTCGTGGGTCCGTGCTGGGGTATAGGCTGTTGTGAAGTCTTCCTTTCAGAACCTTTTGCGGGCGTTTCGTTATCCGAATTATCGGCGGTTTTTCCTTGGGCAGGGGATTGCGGTGGCCGGGTTTTGGATGTCGGTCTCGGCGATGGGGTGGTTGCTCTACCGGTTGACCGATGATCCGTTTATGCTGGGTCTGATGGGGTTTTGCATGCACGGGCCTACCTTTTTTCTGACGCCTTTCGGCGGAGTGGTCGGTGACCGGATCAGTCGGCGCAATGTGATCATTGTCGCTCAGTCGATGAATTGTTTGATCTTTGCGGGGTTGGCGGTTTTGACCCTCATGGGAGTGGTGGAGGTTTGGCAGATCCTGACGGGTTGTGTCTTGCTGGGGATCGTGAAGGCATTTGAGATGCCGGCGCGTCAGGCCTTGGTGGTCGATGTTGTCGATCGTCGGGAGGATCTCTCCAACGCGATTGCTCTCAATTCGACGGTCTTTCACTGTGGCCGTTTGACGGGGCCGATTTTGGCCGGGGTGCTGATCATCCCGTTGGCCGGAGAAGGAGCCTGTTTTTTAATTCACAGTATCGGCCTGATCATAGCGGTGCGTTGTTTTGTTTCCCTGACGGTGAAGGGACCGAAGAAAAGCAGCGTGAAGAAGGCGGTCTTTCGCGAGATGGGGGAGGGATTTTCCTATGCCTTTGGTTTTCCGCCCGTGAGGGCTCTCTTGCTGCTCCTCTTCGCTTTTGCGTTGATGGGACAACCCTACAATAGCTTGCTCCCGGTTTTCGCTCGAACCGTTCTGGAGGGGAGCTCGTCAACCTTTGGGTTTTTGGTGGGAGCCAGTGGATTTGGGGCGGTGGTCGCGGCCTTGGGATTAGCTTCGCGCAGTTCCATCCTCGGGATGGGGCGCGTCATTTTCATCAGCGGTCTCGTTTATGGATTGGCCCTGTTTGCCTTTGCCGAGTCGCGGATGATGATTGCCTCGATTCTACTGCAATTTGTGGCAGGCTATACGAGTATCAATGTGATGGTCGGAGCCAATACAATCATCCAGACCTTGGTCGACGATCAGTTGCGGGGGAGGGTGATGAGTTTGCTGGGGATGGTCTATCTCGGAACTCTTCCTTTTGGGACTTTGATCTTCGGTCGGCTGGCGGCTTCGATCGGAGCTCCGCAAACGGTGATGTTCGGTGCGGCTGGAGTTTTGGCGGCGGTGGCGGTCTTCGGATATCGCCTGCCGGGCTTGCGTAAGGTTTCCCATTCCCGGTTGGTTGAGAAGGGGATCATGCCGGAGTCGGCCTCTTCGTAAGGCGGGGGATTTTTTGGTTTTCTCTGGAAACTAATTGGGGCAATAAGTCTGGGTATGAATCCTGTCCTCGGCACGGTGCTGCTTCTCATCGGGAGCAATGTCTTCATGACTTTTGCCTGGTATGCGCATTTAAAGGAACTGAATGCCAAGCCGTGGATTATCGCGGTCCTGGTTAGCTGGGGAATCGCGTTTTTCGAATATTCTCTGCAGGTGCCAGCGAATCGTCTCGGCTTCACACGGCTCTCAGTCGCGGAGTTGAAGGTCATGCAAGAGGTGATTACTCTGAGCGTCTTCGTGCCTTTCTCGGTGTTCTATCTGAAGGAGCCGCTGAAGCTTGATTACCTCTGGGCGGGTCTTTGCTTGGTCGGAGCGGTGTTTTTTATGTTTCGCGGAAAATTTGCCGGAGCCTGATCGGTCCGGGAGGCCCAGAGCTTTTTGAGCAGATCTTGGAAGGCTCTATCTATGGATGTGGTTGCCGTGTCGATCACGATGCGGTCCTCGGTCCATTTCTCGTAGTCGCGGTCGAGGACATCCTGCCAACTCGGCAGCCGGAGACCGGGAACTTCGTTCTTTCGGGTCTCTATCCGGATGCGATGTTCGTCTTGGTCGGAGCAGACGACTTCGATGTCGACCCATCGAGCCCCGGAAAGAATCGCGACTTCTCTCCACTCTTCTCGCGTCAGTTCGCAGGGGTTGCAAGAGTCGGCGATGACGGGACTGCCGAGGCGGAGATTGTCGGAGGCGATTCGGTAGGCGATCCGATAACCCTCTCCCTCGACCTCGATATTGCAATGGTCGCGGAGCCCTTGTTCGAGGGTGTCGATGCGTAGCCAGGTGGCTCCCGTGTGGGCCGCCAGCCGTTTGGAGAGGGTGGACTTTCCGGTGCCGGGCAGACCGGAGAAGATGTAAAGGATTGGGGTGTCCATGACTTTCAAGAGTTGGGAACGGATCGGTGGCCAGGAAATGTTCGCCGAGAAACTAGACCGCTTGTTGGATCTTCAAGTCCTGGCCCTCCAGGATTCCATAGCAGGTCTGTCCACCATCGAGGCACCAGCTCCGTCCATTTTGCCGGGCACCCCGCTGAGATCGGGTGTGGCCGACGATTTGGGGAAGCGGTAAGCTGTCTGCGAACTCGGTCCAGCATTGCCAAGTGAGGCCGCCGACTGGCTCCTCACCACCGCGGGCGATGCCGGGAGCCAGGAGAGGAGAGTATTGCTTGTGGAATTGGCGCAGGACGCTTTCGCATTCTTTCTCTAAGATGGAGAGAGAATCGGAGGTCTGGTTCGACTGCGGCCAGAAGCGTTCAGCAACCCCGGCGTGGGACAGCAGGTAGCCGTTGATCACGTGGAAGAGGCGGAAGGTGCGGACCAATTCGGGGGGCAAGATCTCGAAGATCTTGTTGACGGCGATTCCGGAAACGGGGACGCCTGCGTTGGTGCGGGGGAGGGCTTTTCGCTCGTTGCCATTCCAGTTGCGATGAGCCTCAAGGTACGGGATGTCATGGTTGCCCCAGAGGAAGGTGACCTTCCCCGTTTGGGTGCTGGCAAAATCCCGAATGAACTGGGCTGTCTCTTCGACGCTGGCAACGTCTTCCGGTCGCTCCCGGGTATCAAAATAGTCGCCGAGAAAAATACAATGGTCCCAGTCGCCAGCTTGCTGGATGATCTTTTGGAGCCAGGGGATATCCTGGTGAATGTCCGGAATGATCAGACATCTTCCCACATTGAGATGAGGAGTGGTCTGTTCTTCGAGAGTCATAGTTGTACTCCTGAGTAATGATTTGCGGAATTTTTCCAAGGTTGAAGTTTTGCCGGTCCGGCGAGGCGGAAGGAAGCTGCGCGATTCGCGATACGGTTTAATTGGGGAGTGGGGATGGCGAACCGGGAGCTTTTTCAGTTCCGGGGTTTCCGATTTGAAGCCATCTTGTAATTTTGTGGCGGAAAAATGAATACGACTAGTTTCTGGGGATAATACTTTCGGAGGATAAGCGGAAGAGTCTGGGGAGATTGACCTGCCGCGTGATTCCCCGGATTCTTAGGCAGTTGATATGAAAGAAAAACCCCAAGAGCCTCCCAAGGAGGGCCGTTCCGAAGGCTCTCGGATTCTGGCCTTCATTCTCGATGATCTGATTCCGATTCCCGGAACCAAGGCGAGGATCGGCCTGGATCCGATCATCGGGCTCATTCCCGGAGTGGGGGACGGTTCGACGACCGCAGTCGGTTCCTATATTCTCGTCCAAGGACTAAACAAGGGGGTGTCGCGAATCGTTTTGATTCGGATGGCGATCAATCTCCTGATCAATGGAATCTTTGGGGCGATCCCGATTCTTGGGGATCTCTTTTCGGCCTGGTTTAAGTCAAACCAGAGGAACTACCGTTTGCTGGAAAAGCATCGCAATGGTGCGAAGAAGGCGACGGCCATGGACTGGATCGTGGTGATTGGCGCCCTCGTCTTTGTCATCGCGGTGGCGGTGGGGCTTTCGTTCCTCGTCGGGCTGGTCTTTTACCGTTTACTCTCGGTGCTCTTTGGTTGACGGTGAGTCGGTGAGTCGGTGAGTCGGTGAGTCGGTGAGTCGGTGAGTCGGTGGACGGTTGTCGGTGGGCTGTGGGGAAGCTTTCGCAAACGGTTTCGGACTTGGAGTGCAGGGTTAGCTGCGAGTCTCGACTTCGGCGCTGACTAGGACTACGGGGCCGGTTGGGGCTGGAGATCCGCCTGTGGGCTCAATGCTGACCGCAAACCGGAGGGAGCGTTCCTCTTGCGGGTTGCTCTCGAAATTCTCGAAGGCCATGAACTCCTGTCCGCTGGCGAAGGTTTCGCCGGGAATCGGGTCTTCCTGGGTATCGTCGAGAGCCCAGATTTGGTAGGCGTGATCGTGTGGCGCATCGGGAAGGGAGCCTGCTACGAGATAGGCCGTTTTTTTCTGCGAATCCCAAAGCGCCACGGTTTGAGAGCCCGCGAAGTTTTCTTCCTGAGCTTCGAAGGGAATCACACGGAGGTTGGAGAGGACGCTGGAAGACTCCTGAAGGGTGGCAATCTGGCGACGGAGACGGTTCAATTGCTCCTGCTCACCGCGAAGAGTAAAGAAGGCGTAGGCCGCGAGGCAAAGCGCGAAGCCCGCAGCAACGGCCCAAGCGGGACTGCTCCAAAACGAAACGATCTTCGAGTTCTCGTGGGGAGTCGTCTCTTTCTCTCCTGAACGCTTCGCGGCGGCCAATATTTGATCGGGGATATGGGCGGGGGCTTCGGCCTCCGGGGTTGCGAGGGCCAACGTTTCATGGCCGCGGGCAAGTTCTTGAACATGGGCAGCGAGTTGCGGATCCCCTTCGAGCTTCTGTTCAAAGGCGCGTGATTGCGCTTCGTCTAAATCCCCGAGGATGTAGGCGAGAGCGGTATCTTCGAGTTCCTTATTCATGGAGGCCTCCCTCTTTGTGCAGCGAATCCCGCAGGCTGAGCAAGCCCCTTCGAATACGGGCTTTGATGGTGCCGAGGGGCTGACCCAGCTTTTTTCCGATCTCCCGGTGCGGCAGCCCGGCGAAAAAGGCGAGGCGGATGGCCTCGCGGGAATCCGGAGCGAGACGCCCGAGACATTCATCCAAACGTTGGCGGTCTTCGTTTTTTACGGTTTCGTCGCGTGGAGCGGCTTCAGCGGAAGGCTCGACATCGCGGTCGGAGGCCTCGTCTTGAAAGCGCTCAAGATTCTCTTGGGTGCGTCCAGTCTTGCGGATGCGATCAATCCCCCGATTGCGGGCGATGGCAAAAATCCAGGAGATTCCCGATCCACGTGCCTGGGTAAAGCGATCGGCTTTCTCCCATACCTCGGTAAAGACTTCTTGCTGGACCTCGGTGGCATCCGATTCGTTGTGAAGCATGTTTCGGAGGTAGCCGTATACTCGCCCGCCCAAGAGAGAGTAGAGGGTCCGAAGGTCATCCTCGCTACCGGAGGCGATGCCTTGGAGACAGTCTTCCACCTTGCGGCGAAGAGCGTCGGTCTCCTGTTCAGAATTAGGCATGGAGGTACAGGAATGAGCACTCCTCTCGAAGGGCAATCCCAAACTGGCCAAGG
Organism: Puniceicoccus vermicola; assembly: GCF_014230055.1. Classification (NCBI taxonomy): domain Bacteria; kingdom Pseudomonadati; phylum Verrucomicrobiota; class Opitutia; order Puniceicoccales; family Puniceicoccaceae; genus Puniceicoccus; species Puniceicoccus vermicola. The sequence continues at coordinate 16,651 of NZ_JACHVA010000052.1, forward strand.
TCGTGATGGGGGCGCTCGCCAAGGAAGAGAGGATCGGATTCTGCAAGAGGCTTGGGCTCACATAAGAGAATACGGATGCCGGTGGGTTTTGGACGCAGAAAACTTTTTTGCATCCAATCGGGGATTCTCGTCGTAACCCCTTTTGAACGGACGATTCGGTCCGGCAAAACCAGAAACCTAATCGAAAAGTAACTATGAATACCAAAAAACTCATTCAATCTCTCGGAATTCTTCCTCTCTGTGCCGCTGCTTCGCTGTTGGCGGAAGAGCGTGAGGTGGGACCCTCTCATTTGTGGAATGGTCCATCCATGGGGGATGAAGAGACCATGACCGTCGAGGTCGGCGGAGCCCCAATGTATCCTTCGAAAACGATTGTCGAAAACGCCATGAACTCGGATGAGCACGAGACGTTGGTGGCGGCCGTGAAAGCCGCAGGTCTTGTCGACACGCTGCAGTCGGAAGGCCCATTTACCGTGTTTGCTCCAACGGATGCCGCCTTTGAGGCTCTGCCCGAGGGAACCGTCGAATCACTCCTGGAGCCGGAGGCCCAGGGCCAGCTGCAAACAATCCTGACCTACCACGTCATCCCCGGGAGCATGGACTCTGAGGCGATCCGCGAAGCTTTGCAGGCCAATGGGGGGTCCATGGAGGTGGAAACGGTCGCGGGTGAATCTTTGACCGTCTCGATGAATGGGGCCTCGAATCTCGTCCTCGAAGATGCCTCCGGGAATACGGCTCGTATTTTGACGTATGATGTCTACCAGAGCAACGGTGTGATCCATGTCATCGACACGGTTCTTCTCCCGTAAGAGAGAATTGTAGATCTTGGGTCTCTCTGCTGAGGGGGGCCGGTTTGTGGCCCGTCGGGAAGTTTTCCCGGCGGGTCTTTTGGGGGCCGGAGGGAGCACAGGCTGGCAGCCTGTGGTACTATTTGTGGATGAGTGGGGAGCCGAGTTTCAGGAAGTTTTCTCCCATGATTTGATAGCCTTCGGCGCTGGGATGGAGGTTGTCGGGAAGGTGCTGGGCGAGGGATTCGCCGAAGAGCTCGAGGCCGTCGAGGTAGTGGAGGTGGGAATCGCCGAGTTTTTGGAAGAGTTCAGCGGTTTCCCGCACTTGAGCGCGGTAGTCGGCCAGAGTCATCGAACAGGCGTTTGGATTGGTTTCCCGCTCGCAACCGTAGATGGGAGAGATGAGGAGGAGGGGTGTGTCCGGGTGCTTCTCACGGATGATCTCGACGCTGGCGATGAGATTTTGGGCGAAGCTGCGTGCGCTCAAGCTTCCTCGTCCGTAGATGTTGATTCCTGCACAGATGGAGATGGCGTCGGCGGGCAGATCCCGAATGAGGCGGGCAATTTGGATGTCGAGATGGCATTCACCTCCAAAACCGAGGGAGGTCAGGTTGAGGTCCTGATCTCGTGCGACAATGGCCGGCCAAGTCAGAGTTGGGGATTGGGCCGAGCGGCAGTGAGTGATGGAGCTTCCATAGGTGATCCATCGGGGGCGGTCGTCCTGCTGGACCGCGAGTGAGGCGTTGTCGTCGATTTCAAGATGCTCGAGAAAAAAGTCAGCGAACTGGGGCAGCCAGAGTTCGAGACGCTTGTCGCCGGAGGGCAGCCCTGCGCAAGAAAACTCGGTGGCATCCGTGAGGTCGATCGTTTCGAAAAGCTTCCCGTCGACACAGAGATTGAGTTTGGGGTTCTCGGTCTCGATTCGATGAAATTTCCCAGCAATGCGGGTCGTGGAGCTGCCGAATGCGATACGCACCCCAGCGGACTTGCTGGCTTTTTCGAGTAGCTGGGGGTGGAAGAGCGTTTTGCGGGAAAAGGGGATGCGCCAAGGGCGGGTGAAGGAATCCGTTTGCTCGAGGGAGACAGATCCGGGCCAGGATAGACGTGGGTCAGAATGGAGAATGCGCATCGTCTGAAACTAGAGATGCAAACGGGACCCTGTCCAGTGCAGGAGTGGGGCTTGTGAAAGGGGAGGCTACTCGCCTTCGGGATTTTTCCCGTTGCGGGAGCAGTGGCCGCAGCGATGGAGTTCGTCGCAGGTCGCTTCGATACGGAGGCTCATTTTCTTGGGGCTGAAACCGGTTTGGTGGGCGGCCCCACTTTCGCGTAGCGAGAGGCAGGGATTCTCCATCGGGATGACTTGGCCGCAGTCCTTGCAGACGACATGGCTGGTCGCGGAGGTATGAGCCCCGACGACGCTGTATTGTTTCTTCCGATCGATTCCCTCGATCTCCGTGATCAGTCCGGCTTCCTGGAGGGCGGAGAGGGTGCGATAGACGGTGGAAAGCGAAATCAGACCATCCTCTTGACGGGCGTTGTGGAGGAGTTCTTCGGCGTCGAAGGCTTCGGCGGAGGCAAAAGCCGTGCGGCATATAATTTTCCGGACGGCGGTCAAGGTCATGCCTCGAGCCTTCCAGTGGGCCAGGGCTTGTTCCATCAGGAACTCGACGTCCGGATTCTTGAGCACGGGGAACGCGCGTCAGGCCGCGCAGAGAGGTTCTTTAAAGCGGAATCGAATATCGATTTTAGGGCTGTCGTAGACCCGGTTGTCGCGGAACTCCTTCATAATGCCCAAGCAGTAGCTTTCCATTTCGTCGGCATCCAGGAAGACTGGAATGCGCTCGAGTTCGCGGCGGTTGTTGTCGAGGGCGACAATCTCCAAGTGCTTCTCGAGAAGTTCGCGCAAGCGCTGAAGGGCGGCTTGCTCGCGGGATTGGCTGAAAATCTTGAAGTAGCAGCGTACGCAGAGCCCGGCGTCACTCTGGTCCAAGGCAGCTGCGCGCAAATCCAACAGATCGTCAGCCGCGTGTTTGATTGCGCGGGCAACGGGAGTCAGTGCTGCATCGATTTCCGACTTTTCCATGGCCGCGAAATGAATCGCGATTGAGACTTAGTTGCAATGCTATTGTGAAAAAAAGAGGAGAACTTTAAGAAAAGTTCTCCTCTGGATTAAAAAATCTTATCCGAAGAAAAGGCTTATGGCCTTATTTTTTCGTGAACTCGCCGCACCAGTCGTCGGAAGCGGTCTTCGGGAAGCGTGTCTCGAACTTCACGTCGTCGGCCACGGTGAAAGAGATTTCCTGTGGAGGCTGACGACGGCATTCGCCTTCAGATTCCGACTTTGCATTCCAATGTGCGCAAGCTTCACATACTTCGGTTTTATTTTCGGTCTTGGTTGTCATAATTTTGTTTGGGTTACGATTTTTAGACTACGAATGGTGCGGCTTTCCTCAAGAGATATGATTCGTAATCAAGCATTTGCAAATGATAGTCAGTCTCATAAGGGGGAGGGTTTTTGGATGAATCTACCTTGGGGTATTCAGGGCTACGCTGGGGCTTCGATCGGCGATCGAGGGTCATGGAGTTTGACCGGGAGGCGATGGTTTCCGAGGATTCCCGGCCAGTGGCTATGAATGAAAAGAAGGATCAGAAATCGGTCGTCCTGTCGGTGGAGAAGCTCGTCCTCTACGGAGGGAACACGGAGATTTTAAAGGGGATCGATTGGGAGGTGTCTCGGGGAGAGCATTGGGCGATCCTGGGAGCGAATGGTTGCGGGAAGTCTTCCTTACTGGCGGCAATTCTGGCCTATCGTCCCGCAGCGAAAGGGGAAATTTGTTTATTGGGAGAACGCTATGGGCGTTTTAACTGGCCGGAGTTGCGGAAGCGGATCGGGATGGTCAGCAGCGTGCTGAGCTATCGGGTTCCCGCGGAGGAGACGGCTTTGGAAACGGTTCTCAGTGGAGAAGCGGCCCAACTCGGGTTTTGGAGTCGATCCGAGACGGTGAATGGGGCGAAGGCACTGCAGTGTCTGGAGGAGATGGGCGTGCGACGCTTGGCGGATCGTCGTTGGGCGGTTCTCAGCCAAGGAGAGCGGCAGAAGGTATTTATCGCGCGGGCATTGATGCAGGATCCGGCTATGTTGATCCTGGATGAGCCCTGCGCCGGACTTGATCCGGTGGCTCGGGAGCAATTTCTGGTAAGTCTTCGTAAACTCGCCCAGCGCGAAAGTGGACCGACTCTGCTCTTTGTGACCCATCACGTGGAGGAAATCTTTCCGGAGATCAGCCATGTTTTGGTCCTACAAGAAGGAAGGGTTCTCGGGGCGGGAGTGAAAGAGGATGTATTGGAATCGGAACTCTTGAGTCGAGCCTTTGGAGCTCCAGTGACGGTAGAAAATTGGGGGCAAGACCGCTGGCGGCTTACACCTAATTGATTCTGATGGAGGGATTGGTTTTTTGAATCGATTTTCGGCTCTGATTTGAGCAGGTTAGGGTTGAAAATACGGGAGAGCTGATCATTTTATTCTTAGCCGGGAACGTCCTTCCGGCGAGGTTTTAGATTTTTCCCCGGTGAGACCCAAAAGTATTCGCACTGCACTCGTCCTCGCGTTTGCCGGGGTAGTTGCGATTGTTCTCGCTCAAGGGATTCTGAGCTACTGGAAAGGCTTTCGGGCCGAGTATATCATGGCGAAGTCGTACCATTCTTCCTTCGCGGAGGAAGTTGCTGCAGACAATATGCTTAAAGCTGCTCATGATATTCGAGTAAACATTCGTTCGCCTGAAAAACACGGAGAAGTCGGCGAGGAGATTTCTCAATTCCTTGAGGGAGTTGGAGAATCGATCCGAGCCACGCGGGCTTCATTGGATTCCGTGAAATATCTTGGAAAGGAAGATCGGGTCGCCGAAGAAGAGGCAGAAATTGTATTACTCGGCTCATTGCAGCGATTTGGTGATGAAATGGCGGGGATATGGCAGGAAGCTACGTCAGTGGGCGTCGACGTGGGCGTGAGTGTTCAGGAGCGAGTTATCGGGATCGTCGAGAGAGAGGTGCTTCCCCGTCTTTATGCATACAGGGAGCATTCACGGGAGGACTTGGCCCGGGAAGGGAATGATATCCTGAAGGTGGTCTCGGGATTCGGCACCCTCCTTTTTTCTGCAATCTTGATTTGCCTCTTTATCTCAGTCGTAGCGGGTTTCTTCCTTTACCGGCGGATTATTGGCCCGGTCAACGAAATCACCCGGGACGTCGAGAAACTCAGTGCCGTAAATGCCGAGGGCAGAATTGCGCCCACGGGTGCGAAGGAGATGGACCGCCTGGGCACTTCGTTCAATGCCTTGATGGATTCGTTGGAGGAAGCGAACCGGAAGCGAGACGAATTAAAAGAACTGGCAGAGAAGAGGAGCCATGAATTGAGCAGAGTCCTGGAGCTCATTCCAGACATCGTGTGTGCGGTCGATTTTTCGGGCCGACTGGTTGAAGTGAATCGAGGATTCGAAAGGGTTTTGGGTTATTCACGGGAAGAGGTGATGGCCACGAATATTTTCGATTTGATTCATCCTGACGATCGGGAGGCCGCCGTCGTCGAGACGGAATCGATTCTGGTCGAGGGGAGAGTGGTGAGGGCTTTTGAAAATCGCTATCGTCACAAGAATGGTGAGTGGCGCAACTTTTCGTGGAGTGCTGATCCATCGATGGAGGAGGGGATCATCTATGCGATCGGGAGAGACGTTACCGATCAGGTCCGTGCGCGCGAAGAGGAGGAAAAGTCGTTCGAGAAAGCTCTTCAATCAAGGCAAGCGCTGATCCGAGTGCGCGATTCGGTTCAATCGGATCGGCAAAAATTTTTCGAACAGGTTACGGAAGCTTGCGTGGAGATCCTCGAAGTCGATCGGGCGAGTGTGTGGCAGTTTGTCGAGGAAACGAATCAAGCCGTGCGGATCGATCTGTATGAGCCCAAGGAAAATGCGCATGGGGCAGAGTTCACGATCTCTCTCGATGACTATCCGACCTATTTTAAGGCCATCAAGCGACTGGCTCCTCTCGCAGTTGAGGATGTCTACTCGGATCCGGTCACTCGGGAGTTTGCCGAAAAGGAGTATCGCCCGTTGGGGATTTGTTCGATTCTGGATGTCCCAATTCGTGCGGGAGGAACGCTCTCCGGAATTCTTTCCTGCGAGCAGGTGGGGGAATCGCGTTCTTGGACGGATTCGGATGTGAAGTTTCTCTCAGAAATCGTCGGGTCAGTATTGCTCCAGTTCGAGTTCGAGGAGCGCAATGAGGCAGAGAGGAAATTGCGGGCGAGTGAAGAATATAACCGTTCGATCGTCGAGAATTCCGAGGACTGCTTGAAGGTGCTTTCACTGGACGGCCGACTCTTGGATATGGCTGATCCAGGGAAGAGGATCATGGAAGTCTCGGATTTTGAAGAGATTCGCAATTCGGACTGGCCTGCGTTTTGGAGTGAGCCCTACCGGACTGAAGTGAGAAAAGCAGTCAAGACAGCGGCGGGGGGGAAGGTCGTCCGTTTCCGGGGACAATGCCCGACGATGGGAGGAAGACACCGGTGGTGGGATGTGATTGTCTCCCCCATCATGGATGCCTCAGGCGAAGTCTATCGGTTGCTTGCGGTCTCGCGGGACGTGACCGAGCAGAAAGAGGCGGAACAGCAGTTGGAGGAATTCAACGAGAGCCTCGAGCAGGAGGTCATGAAGAGAACGACCGAGCTGGTCTCCAGTGAGGAGCGGTTCCGGATGATGATCGAGCAAGTGAAAGACTATGCGATCTTCATGCTGGATCCAGAGGGGAAGGTCGTGACCTGGAATGCGGGAGCCGAGAGGTTGATGAATTTTCGGCAGGAGGAGATTCTGGGGAGGCACTATTCCGTTTTCTACTCGGAAAACGATGTGAAAGAGGGGTTGCCCGAGCATTTCCTGGAAATTGCCCGCGAGAAGGGACGATATCGGCTCGAAGGGTGGCATATCCGCAAAGACGGGTCCCGCTTTTGGGCGGAGGTTATGATTTCCTCGATATACGCTCCAGACGGCAAGATGCGGGGATTCGTTAAAGTGACCCGGGATTTGACCGAGCGCCGCGAAGCCGATCAGGCTCTGAAGAAGGCGTTTCAAGCCCAGAAAGAACTCACGCGCAAGGCCCAGGCAGGAGAAAGGGCGAAGAGCGATTTTCTTGCGGTGATGAGCCATGAGTTGAGAACTCCTATGAACGGCATCATTGGCTTTTCGGAGCTCCTCTTGGGGTCTTCTGATCTTTCCGACGAGGATCGGGATTTTGTCGAGACGCTCAGTGAAAGTAGTCACGGTCTCTTGCGCATCCTCGATGATATTCTGGACTTTATCAGCAGCGAATCGGGAACGATGCATATCGAGAAAGCGCCGTTCCAACCGCGTAAACTTTTGGAAGAGGTTCGTTTGGTGATTTCGCCGTTGGCGGCGAAGAAAGGTCTGGCACTCCTTCTCGATGTGGGAGAGGAAGTTCCCGATAAATTAGATTCTGATGGGGCGCGTCTCCGGCAGATCATGATGAACCTGCTGGGCAATGCCGTGAAATTCACCAAGGAAGGATCCGTTCGGCTCTCGATGAATCGGCTGGAGAAGGAGGGAGATGAATTGTGGTGGAGAATCTCCGTCGAGGACACCGGGCCTGGCATCCCCAAGTCTCAGCGAGAAGAGGTTTTTGATCCCTTCTACCAGGCAGATTCCGGTTCCTCGCGCCGTTTCGATGGCTCTGGGTTGGGCTTGTCGATTTCCCGGAGACTGGCTGAACTGATGGGCGGGACCTTGGAATTGGATAGCGGGGCCGAGATGGGTTCGACTTTTGTTTTGAATCTTCCGATGAAACGGGCTGAGCCGGAGAAGAATGAAGGTTCCAAGAATGGCAGCTCCGAAGAGGTTCAGGAGAAATTGCTGGCTTCGGAGATTCCTCTGAAAATCATGGTCGTTGAGGATAATCTCGTGAACCGGAAGATGATGATGACCCTCTTGTCGAAACTCGGTTACGATCCAATTTTTGCGAAAGACGGGAAAGAAGCTCTGGATGTCTACAAAACCTCGCGACCTCAATGCATCTTCATGGACCTGCAGATGCCGGAAATGAATGGCGTTGAAGCGACGGAGGCGATTCGGAAGTTCGAGGACGAAGAGAAATGGGCACCGGCCTTCATTTCCGCGCTGACCGCCAATACGGTGATTGCCGATCGAACCCGCTGCTTTCAGGCGGGAATGTCTTTCTACCTGAACAAGCCGGTCCGCCGGAATACGGTGATTGCCGTTCTGATGCAGGCCGAGGAATTTTTGAAAGAAAACGCGACGGGCTGAGTCGGCAGAGCAATCACAGGATCGCGGCGGGGGAAGGGAATCAATCCGTCCTCCGATCTCTCCTCGTTGCAGGCGGTTGGGCCGGGTCAGGGCTTAAGGCCGCGAAAGAAAGTATCAAAGGTCAGGTCGAAGGGGATCGCCTTTTGGCCTTTGGCGCGGAGGTAGTTGTAATAAAGTCCGGTGAAGAGCGCGTAGAGCGCTTCGGAAGCTTCACTGGGTTCGATTTCCGGGCGAAGCTGTCCGAGAGCCTGTGCCTTTTGCAGCTGTTCGGTGATGATCTCTGAGCAGCTGCTGACTTTTTCCTCTTCCATCTCTTGGACTTTCTCCATCTCTTCGCGCCCATCGCACCGGAGGTAGATCCAATGCACCTTACAGGCTCGCTCGTCGTTGGCCAGCTTGTGGATGGCGCTCTTTGACCAGCGTTTGAGAGCTTCCAGAGGATCCTGCAAATCCATTTCCGCAAGTTCCTTGCGGATGGTTTCTGCCGGGAGGCGCACACTTTCCATCAGTCGGGCGATGATCTCTCCCTTGTTCTTAAAGTGGTGATAGACCGCGCCTCGAGTGACGCCACAGCTCTCGGCAATTCCCTGCAAGGTCGTGCGGGCTACTCCGTGGCGAAGAAACTCCTCAATCGCAGCTTCAAGAATTGCTGCGTGGGTTTGTTCGGACTCGTCTTTCGTTCTTCGTGGCATGGGTAAAAAATAACAATTTCCGTTTGACCTTCTTATGAAGCAGGGCAATCTGCAATCAAAATCATACATCCATGAATGTATCTAAAAAACATCTTTTGAAAATTTCTCTTTTCACGGCGACGAGTTCGCTTGCAGCAATTCTGGCGGGATGCTCGCACGAATCCGGGGATTCGGCGCATGCCGGTGGTCCGGGAGCTGGGGGACCGCCCCGGGTCGACGTGGTGAAGGTCGCGCCGGAGACGATTGAGTGGAATCAATCTTACCCGGGTCGGGTAGAAGGGTTGCGCCGCATTGTGATTCGGCCCCGAGTGGGCGGGTTGATTCTCAACCGCGAATTTGAGGAGGGGAACGTTGTCGAGAAGGATGAGGTGCTTTTTCAGATCGATCCGGATCCTTACGAGGTGACTCTCCGCCAAGCCCAGGCCCAGGCAGAGAGAGCCCAGGCGAATTTTCGTCAGGCTGAGCGTGAATGGACCCGGGCGAAAAAGCTTTTCGATACGGACGCCTTGAGTGAGCGTCAGCGGGATCAGAGCCAGTCGGATTACGAACTCGCCAAGGCGGATGTCGCCGTGGCCGATGCGGCGGTTGCCGAAGCTCAGTTGCAGCTCGATTATACGGAAGTTAAGAGTCCGGAGACCGGAGTCACCGGGCTGGAAGAATTTCCTGAGGGCAGTTTGGTCAATGAGGGCGAGCGCCTAACCGAGGTTACTCAAATCGATCCTTTCTACGTTCTCTTCTCCTTGCCGGAAGGGGATCCGGCCTTCGCGACCGTTCTCGATCAGCGAGACGACTCGGCGGACTATGAACTGAAGATGCGACTGCGAAGTGGAGCGGTCTTTTCCGAGGAGGGGAAGATCAACTTCGTGGCCAGCCGAATCGACGACCAGACCGGTACGGTCCGCGTCCGGGCTGAATTCTCGAACCCGGACCATCAGGTCCTTCCCGGCCAGTTTGTGCGGGTCTTTTTTGACGGTCTGAATCTAAAGGGCAGCTATGTCATTCCGGAAGATGCGGTCTTGACCACGGCGAACGGCAGCTTGGTTTACGTCGTTGGCGAAGGCAATGTGGTCACGCCTCGCCCGGTTCAACTGGGACCGGTGATCAAGAAGGGACAAGTCGTGCAAGGGGGGCTCTCCGAAGGAGACCGTGTCGTGACTTCTTCGCTGATTCGAATTCGTCCCGGGCAGGAAATCCAGCCGATCGAGAAGAAGATGGAAGGCGACTCCTCGGCGATGGAAAGTTCTTCTGCCGCGGATACGGAATCGTCGCAGGGAGGTGAAAATTCCGCACCTGAGAAACCACAAACAGAAGCGCAGGAATAACGTTCGCGTTAATCCAACACCTTTTCCAAAAACATGTTCTCAAGATTTTTTATCGACCGTCCGGTATTCGCGACGGTGCTGTCCATCGTCATCATCCTGGCGGGTGTCGCCTCGATGGTCAGCCTTCCGATTTCGCAATACCCCGAGATCGTTCCTCCTGAAGTTTCCGTAAGTGCCCGCTATCCAGGGGCCAACGCAAACACCATCTCCGAGACCGTCGCTTCCCCGCTGGAACAGCAGATCAACGGGGTCGACGATATGATTTATATCCGATCGACTGCTTCGGACGATGGGTCTCTCGGGATTTCGGTTACTTTCGAAGTCGGCACGGATCCGGATCAGAACACGATCAACGTCAACAACCGTGTGCAGGCCGCCCTTTCGCAGTTGCCGGAGGAGGTTCAGCGTCAAGGGGTGACGGTCCGCAAGCAATCATCGACGATTCTTCAGGTGGTGAATCTTTTTTCGCCGGACGGACAATATCAGCCGTTGTTTCTTTCCAACTACGCTTTGTTGAACGTCCTCGACGAGCTCAAGCGGGTCAAGGGAGTGGGGGATGCGTCACTCTTCGGTCAGCTCAATTATTCGATGCGTGTCTGGCTCCGGCCCGACAAGCTCGCGGAGTATGATATGACTCCCGTCGATGTCTCGACCGCGATTCGTGAGCAGAATTCTCAATTCGCCGCGGGTAAATTTGGAGCCGAGCCATCCTCTTCGAATCCAGCTTTTACCTATACGGTCACGACTCCGGGACGTCTGGTCGACAAGAGTGAATTTGAGGATATCATTCTCCGCTCGGACGATACGGGGGGAATTCTCCGGTTGGGAGACGTGGCTCGCATTGAGCTCGGATCCCAGGCCTATTCGCAAGAGTCTTCGCTGAACGGTCAGCCCGCTGTGGCCATGGGGATTTATCTCCAACCGGGAGCGAATGCGTTGTCGACCGCCGAGGCGGTTCGCAATCGCTTGGAAGAGCTTTCGAAGACCTTCCCGACCGGGGTGGAGTTTGCGATACCATTCGACACGACCCGTTTTGTTGATGTCGCGGTCGAAGGGGTGATCCATACTTTTGTCGAGGCCTGTCTGCTCGTGATCTTGGTGGTCTTTATCTTTCTGCAGAGCTGGAGGGCGACTCTCATTCCTCTGTTGGCCGTACCGATTTCGATTATTGGGACCTTTGCCGGAATGTCGGCGCTCGGGTTCTCCATTAACCTTTTGACGCTCTTCGGGCTCATTCTCGCCATCGGGATTGTGGTCGATGACGCGATTATCGTCTTGGAGAATGTGGAGCGTATCATGCGGACGGAGAAGAAGTCTCCGAGGGATGCTGCAATTGCGGCGATGAAAGAGGTCACGGGCCCGGTCATCGCAATTGTCCTCGTGCTTTGTGCGGTCTTCGTGCCAGTCGCCTTCATCGGAGGCTTGGCTGGTGAGATGTATCGACAGTTTGCGATTACGATTGCTATCTCGGTGATCATTTCCGGTTTCGTGGCGTTGACGCTGACTCCGGTGCTTTCGGCACTTTTCCTCAAGGAAGACCACTCGGAGCCGAAGGGGCCGTTCCGCCTCTTTAATCGTGGATTTGACTGGATCACCGATCGCTATGTCAGCGGCGTAACCTTCTTCCTGAAGCACTGGATCCTCGGGCTTTCCTCGATTCTGATTTTCCTCGGTGCAGCCATGTACCTTTGGCAGAAAGTGCCTTCGTCACTCGTCCCCGAGGAGGACCAGGGATATGTTATTGCCTTCCAATACCTGATGCCGGGGACGGCCTTGAATCGGACGTTGGATGTTTCTGGCCCATTTACCGAAGCGGTCATGGAGAATCCTGCGGTGGAAGATATCATCACGATCACCGGTTTGGATTTGGCCACACGTGCTGGCCGGACCAATGCGGCTGTCTCGTTTATCCCTCTCAAGGATTGGGATGAGCGTAAGGCTGAAAGCTTGCAGGCTGCGAATGTCGCGAATCAGTTGACGGGTGTCGGTATGGGAGGATTCCCCGATGCATTGATCTTTGTTGTGAACGCTCCTCCCATTACTGGTCTGAGCAGCACGGGCGGTTTCGAAGGATATATTCAGAATCGTGTCGGCGCCTCGCCGGAGGAAATGGCGGGAGTTTTGAATGAGTTCATTGCCGCCGCATCCGAGCGGGAGGAACTGTCGGGAATGCGTTCAGCCTTCAACGCTTCGGTGCCTCAGTATCAAGTGACCGTGGACCGCGAAAAGGCGCGTTCGATGGGAGTGAAGATCAATGACATCTTCACCACGATGCAAAGCACTTTTGGGTCATTATATGTAAACGACTTCACTCTATATGGTAGAAGTTACCAAGTGACGATTCAGGCCGAAGGAGATTTCCGCGAAAGTCCTGAGGATCTCCGCAATGTATTTGTCCGTTCGGCGAACGGGCGGATGGTGCCTCTCTACAGTCTGCTCAGTTTTGAGAAGACGGTGGGGCCAGACGTGATCGAGCGATTCAATCTCTTCCCGGCTGGCAAGATCCAGGGGGCTCCGGCACCCGGCTATAGTAGTGGTCAGGCCCTGGAGGCGATGGAAGAACTCGCGGCAGAAGTTCTGCCTGAGGGATACACTCTGGCCTGGACGGGTCAGGCCTATCAGGAACGGGCTTCGGCCAACACGTCGACCTACGCTTTTGCCTTCGGGATTGTCATGATCTTTCTGATTCTCGCGGCGCAATACGAACAATGGTCATTGCCGTTTGCGGTGATCACTGCAGTTCCTTATGCGATTTTTGGCGCGATCGCTCTAGTATTTATTCGCGGGCTGGAGATCGATATCTACTTCCAGATCAGTCTGCTGGTCCTCACCGGTCTCGCTGCGAAGAACGCGATTTTGATCGTCGAGTTCGCGGTGATGAAGCGCAAGGAGGGGATGAGCCGTCGGGATGCCGCGATTGAGGGCGCCAAGCTTCGTTTCCGGCCGATCGTCATGACCTCGCTCGCCTTTATCCTTGGGGTGGTGCCACTGGCAGTGAGCTCAGGGGCCGGTGCGGCAAGCCGCCACTCCATCGGAACTGGAGTCATCGGAGGAATGTTGGCAGCGACCTTCATCTCCATCCTTTTCGTTCCCTTATTCTATCGGTTGATTGACCGAGCCGCGGATCACGAGAAGGTTATAGGAGAAAAATGAGAGGGAAATCTATGAAAGGAATTTTGAGTCTCGGAGCCGCGTCGGCGTTGTGGGTAATCACAGGTTGTTCGCTCGCTCCCGATTATGAGCGCCCAGAGGATGACTTTCCGTCTGAGCTTGGCTTGGCGGGAACGCTGAAGGACGGCGACAACGAAGATTCGCTCGATCAATGGTGGGAGGCCTTTGATGATCCGACTCTAAACGAGTGGGTCGCCAAAACCCTCGAAGCCAATGGGGATCTCGGCGAGGCCGCGGCCCGCATTCGTCAGGCTCGAGCTCTCTACGGATTGGAAGCCGCGCAGCTCTGGCCGAATATCGACTTTGAGGGCACGGCCGCTCGGACGGAAGCCCCCGATTACCAAGTGTCTCCGGGGCAGGACAACCCCAGTAACCAGTTTGGTTTATCGGGACTCCTGAACTACGAGGTGGATCTCTTCAACAAGCTGGGTGATGCAAAAGATGCAGCTCGTGAGGATCTTCTCTCCACCTCCTATGCCTTCTTCACTCTCCGGAACTCGTTGATTTCGGAAACGGTTTCAGCTTACTACGGACTTCAGTCCTCGGTGAACCAGCTGGCCTTGGCGCAGGAGACGATCCAAACCCGCGAGGAGGCTGTTGGTTTTCAGCAGAAGCGTTTTGATGCCGGATTCTCGACAGAGTTGGAGTTGCAACAGTCGAAGGCTGAACTGGCGGATGCGAAGGTGAGGGTCCCTCAGTTTCAGGAAGCCATCCTGACTTATCAGACCTCGCTCTTGATTCTTTCCGGTGCCGATCCCTCGGCTTTCTGGAACCGGGATGTCTTTTCCGACGAGCCCAAGGAGCTGCCCGAGGTGCCAGAAGTGGCAGTAGACTTGATCCCTTCCTCGGTTCTGGAACGGCGCCCAGACATTCTCTCGGCAGAAGCGGCCTTGCGTTCGACCTATGAGAACATCGGAGTCGCCAAGGCTCAGCGTTGGCCAAGCCTTTCCTTGGGCGCTCTTTTGGGCACATCGGCGGCGCAGTTCGACAATCTTTTCACCTCGCCCTCCCAGACTTGGAACATTGGGGCTAACGTGACCGGACCCATTATTGATTTTGGTCGTAACAAGAATCGGGTCCTGGCGGCAGAGGCTCGTCAAGAAGAGGCCTTTTGGATCTACAAGAATACGGTGCGCGAGGCTTTCAGCGAAGTGAATGAATCGATTCTAACTCTTCGCTATCGTGAGGAGCTGGTTGCGGCCCGGGTGAATCAGGAGAAGGCTTCGAGCCGCCTCTTGGAGTTGGCCAAGGAGCAGTATGATGAGGGTTTCTCGGAGTATATTGATTACTTGGATGCCGAGCGTCAGTCGTTCGAGGCGGAATTAACTCTCGAAGAATCCCGGTTTCGTCGCCTGAATGCGGCCGTCAATCTGTTCAAGGCTCTTGGTGGAGGCTGGGAAGGCCAGTTGGACGAGTCGGCAATGGAGCCTTTTGATCCGCAGAACGGAGAGGAAGTCGAAGAGTAATCCGGGGCTGATTTACCCGATCCTCCTCACGGCTCGGCACACCTCCGAGCATTTTTGCCAAAAAAAGCCCCGCCTCTCGAGAGAGGCGGGGCGAAATCAATTGCGGCTGCGACTCGAGTAGAATCTCTGTCGCGAATCAGGCCGCTTCGTTGAAATTAGTTGGTGGCGTCTTCGACGGCGTCGCCAGTTTCCTCGGCGGCATCTTGAACGGCGTCCGTGGTTTCATCGGCTGCGTTTTCAATCGCATCGCCGGTGTTATCTGCGGCGTCTTCCATGTTTCCGTCACAGCCCGTCATCACGAAGGCGGAACCTCCGATAGTGAGAAGCAAGGCGAGGAGTTGGAGTGCTTTCTTTGTCTGTTTCATAGTCTTTTCTTTGGATTGGGTCACTCCAGACATTTGTCGGAGTGAGTCATGTGGTTTGATTGAAAGTTTCTGGTTTTCGAGCAAGGAGCGAATCTTTTCGGGTTCATTCCCGTCGAGTTGATCCTCGCTCGAAATTGGCGTTAGTTAGTGAATTATGGTTTTAGTTCTATCAGAACGGCGGAAATGTAAAAGAAATAGGCCCTCATCCTTTTAGACGATGGTCTTGTTGTGCTCAAATAAGAGCAAGGAAAAAGAAAACTTGGTAGGTGGGGGCGTGCATGGCAAGTTTTCCATGGTGAAAGGTTCAAGCTCGGAGGTTGATCAGGAGTCAGTATGAAGAAGTCCGAAGAAAAAGAAAAAGGATTGTCGAGGGACGATCAGTCCGAGGTTCAGGAACGTTCCGGTCTGCGCTCGCCGGTGATTTACGAAGTGGTGCGGCAGGAGGGATACGAGGAGCTATCGCGTCCGGTGAAATCTTTGTGCTGGTCAGGCTTTGCCGCAGGGGTCGCCCTGAGTTTTTCCATTTATTGTAAGGCTTTTCTCTCGGTCGCTCTCCAAGATGTGCCGGCGGGGGAAGCTCTCTCGAACTTGGGATATACGGTCGGATTTGTCATCGTGGTTTTGGGGCGGATGCAATTGTTCACCGAGAACACGATCACCGCCGTTCTTCCACTTTTCGCCGATTTTCGAGGAGTTCGTCTTTATGAAACTCTCCGGCTCTGGGGCATCGTCTTCTTGACCAATATGTTGGGCTCGTTTGCCTCCGCTCTGGGCGTCTGGAAGCTCCGGCTGCTACCCGATGAGAAGATCGAGGCCGTGGTGGATGTCTCCCGCCATCTTGCAGAATACAGTTTCTGGGAGAACTTGGCTTATGGAGTTCCGGCGGGATTTCTGGTTGCGGCGATTGTCTGGCTGATGCCCGGAGCGAAGCAGGGTGGTTTCTGGATCGTGGTCCTTCTCAGTTTTATGATCCCGATGGGAGGTCTGACCCACGTGGTGGCGGGTTCGACCGAGTGGTTCTTTCTCGCTTTGGACGGGGAGGTTTCCTGGGCAACGAGTTGGGGGCAGGGGATTTTTCCCACGCTCTTGGGAAATATCCTCGGGGGGACGGGAATGTTCGCCGTGATCTGCTATGGGCAGGTCCAGGATGAGCTTTAGTTCGCGGACGAAAAGCAACGGTTTTGCGAGGCCGACTGGTCGACGGCAACTGCTCTGGCCGGAACTGCGAGGATCTTAATTCTTGGGGTCCGGGTCTGAATCCTGTTGGGCACGACGTGCTGGATCGACCTGTTCCGCTTGCGGCTCGGCATAGGAGGTGCCCTTCTCGATATCCTTGTGGGTGGATTTACTTTTACGGGAAGTGCCAGACGAGAAAATGCCCACCATGAGGATGATTAAAAGAAGGATTCCGATGATGGCAAAAATGTATCCGTACATAGGCGATTAATTGGTTATTGGGTGAAACGAGGAAAGATGCGGGCTGGGCCGGGAGGCATCCGTCTCGGAATAGCGAGCTTCTTGATGAGTCTGGATAGTTTTGAAAACATCGTGTTGGATGGCAACGGGGCCTATCATCGTACTTATGGACGATTTCCATCCGTTAGATACTTCTGGTCTTGGTTGCACTGGGACTTCAGAGGGTTTTTACTAAGATTTATTAACTTTTTCCGTGAAAGCCCTTCTCCATAGCGTTTTTGGACTGCTTCCTCTGTTCTGCTTGGCGTCTCAGTTGAGCTTTGAGAACAAGAGCTTGGAGCTGCCCTGCGAACTCGGTCAGAAGGAGGTTATTGCGGTTTTTCCCTTTGAGAATAAGGGGGAGGAGCCCATCGCCATTGTCCATATTCGATCCACTTGTGGATGCACAGTCGCGGAGTGGGAAAAGAAAGAGTATGCCCCCGGAGAAAAGGGAGAGGTGCGCGCCGTATTCACCATCGGAGATCGAGTAGGACTTCAGCGTAAGGCCCTCGAGGTCATCACGGATGAGGAGGACGATGACACAACTCGTTTGACGCTCTCAACGACGATTCCCGAGTTGGGTAAAGTGCGGCCTGCGGTGGTTCTCTGGGATAGTGATCATGAAGGGGTGGAGAAAAGGGTCCGATTGATCACCCATCCGGGGGTTCGTTGGAAGATTCTCGATCCCTTGGTTAGTTTCCCGTTCCGGATTCGTGAAATCAAATCCGAAAAGAAGGATCAGATCTATTTGGGGATCACCCCAAAATCGGGCTCCAGCGTTCCCCGGGCGAAATTACGGTTTCAATTCACGAACGACGAAGGGATGTCGGAAACCAAGAATCTGCATCTGTTGGTGAAAACGCCGAGTTCGCCGAAAGATTAGGATCGGCGGAATTGTCGGAGGAGGGTTCCGAAGGAGGATAAGATTCCCGTAGAGAGGCCGATCCGACTGCGGGCTCTTTCGTTCGCTCCTGCCTCGCGGAGATATTGCGCGGTTTCGGTCCGGCCGAACATAGAGGCGAAGAGAAGTGGAGTCATTCCTCCTCCGTTGTCGGCTTCGAGGTCGGCTCCGTGTTCGACGAGGATCTGTGCGACCTCCGTGTTTCCTTTGAAGGCGACGCCGCCGAGTGGGGTCTGGCCACGCGCATTGCGCTCATCGACCCGGGCTCCCGCTTTGAGTAACCTCGCAACCGTTTCCTTTTCCCCGTGGTAGGCGGCGAGCATGAGAAGCGTGTTTCCCTTGGCATCCTTGAGATTTACTGGAAGCCCTGCCTGGATCATCGGTTCGAGGATTTCCCAATCCCCGGAGCGTGCGGCATCCAAGGCCATGATCTGCAGCTGGGCATAGCGGTCTTCTTCTTGAGGGGTCGTTTGGGTTTCCATGGTTTCGGGTCCGTTCATTGGATTTTCGTAGTGGGGCTCAGGCCTCGACTGGCTTTGCGCCATCGTTGCCCTCCTCAAGAGCGCGGCGGACGCCAGCACCATAGTCGGGATCAGCTTGGTCGAAGTGGCCGAGTTGCCTTTGGATAATACTCTCGGGGACGCCCTCCATCGAACCGGCGATGTTATAAAAGAGCTGTTCTTTCTGATCGTCGCTCATGAGGCGGAAGAGCTCGCCGGCCTGAGTGTAATCATCGTTGCCGTCACGGTGATTGTAGCGGTCTGCATCTCCCGAAATGCGGAGAGGTGGCTCGGCAAAGCTTTCATCCTGCACCGGGCCGCCAAAGCTGTTTGGCTCGTAGTAGGCATCCGTGCCTTGGGGTGCGTCAAAACGCATGGGACCGTCGGCATGGTAGTGGTTGACCTTGGCAGCTTTCGGCCGGTTGACCGGGATCATTTCGTAGTGTGTTCCCACCCGATAGCGGTGAGAGTCGGCGTAGGAGAAGATCCGGGCCTGAAGCATTTTGTCGGGAGAGAATCCGATTCCAGGGACGATGTTCGAAGGGCTGAAAGAGGATTGTTCCACCTCGGCAAAATAGTTCTGCGGATTGCGATTGAGCTCCAGAATGCCGACGTCGATGAGTGGATAGTCAGAATGCGACCACACCTTGGTCAGATCGAAAGGGTTCCAACGATAGGTCTCCGCTTCTTTCTCGGGCATGATTTGCACGCAGAAACGCCATTTGGGAAAGTCACCCCTCTCGATCGATTCATAGAGGTCTCGCTGCGAGCTTTCTCGGTCTTCGGAGACGATTCGGGCTGCCTCCTCGTTGCTGAGGGTTTCGATTCCCTGGAGGGTCTTGAAGTGGAACTTTACCCAGAATCGTTCGTCGTTCGCATTGATGAAGCTGTAGGTGTGGCTGCCGTAGCCGTTCACGTGACGGTAGCCGCGGGGTAGTCCTCGGTCGGACATCAAAATCGTGACCTGATGGAGGCTCTCGGGGCTTAGAGACCAGAAATCCCAGGCGGCGGTCATGTTTCGAAGATTTGTCCGGGGATGACGCTTTTGCGTATGAATGAAGTCGGGGAATTTATACGGATCGCGGACGAAGAAGACCGGAGTGTTGTTGCCCACGAGGTCCCAGTTGCCTTGTTCGGTGTAGAATTTCAGGGCAAACCCACGGACGTCGCGCTCCGCGTCAGCAGCCCCGCGTTCTCCGGCGACCGTAGAAAATCGGAGAAAGCATTCCGTCTCCTTGCCGATCTCGCCAAAGATCGCCGCTTTGCTGTACTCGGTAATGTCGTGGGTGATGGTGAGTTTCCCGTAGGCAGCGGATCCCTTGGCGTGTACGGTGCGCTCCGGAATGCGCTCCCGGTTTTGGTGGGCAAGCTTTTCGAGGAGCTGATAGTCCTGCATGAGCAACGGACCCCGCGGACCGGCACTTAGAGAATTCTGGTTGTCGGCGATTGGGTTTCCGGCCGATGTCGTTAGGGTTGGTTCTTTCTGGCTCATTTTTTTGATTCGGTTTCTAGGTTTTCTGCGCGCTCCTTCGGCTCGAGGCCGCTTATCGCTTACTTCTGCTAGATCATATCATCCAGGTTGATATTTGTGAAATATTTCGTTTTCATGGAAATCATTGATATCATCTATGGAAGTTCATCAGGTTCGGTATTTTGTGGAGGTGGTGCGCTTGGGGAATTTTACCCGGGCCGCGGAGCGGTGTCATGTGACCCAGCCGACCCTGAGTCACCAGATTCGGAAGTTGGAAGACGAACTGGGCGAGCCCTTACTACAGCGTCGGAAAAAGGGAACCGCGCCTACCTTTTTCGGTGAGCGATTCTATCCGCGGGCTCTTCGTATTCTTGAAGAGATTGAGAGCGCGAAGGAGGACGCTCTTTCGTTTTCGACTGAGATCCGGGGAAGGTTGAGGCTCGGCGCGATCCCCACAGTCGCCCCGTACTTGCTACCAGCCCTCATTCGGGAGGCGACGATTCGGTATCCGGGGTTGTATTTTGAAGTCTCGGAAGAGCCGACCCATGAATTGCTAGCTCAGATGAGACGCGGCTCTTTGGACTTGGCCCTGGTCAGCCCGCCGATTCTTGGGGAGGACTGGAATTTTCAAAAAATTTGCGATGACGAGCTTCTGGTTACCCTCCCAAAGGATCATTCATTGGCGGGGGAGAAGGCCATTGCCTTGGTGGACATCGTCGATCGGCCCCTCGTTCTCATGAAAGAAACTCACTGTCTCCGGGGGCAAACGTTGCAGCTCTGTCAGCGAGCCCAAATCGAGCCAGAAGTGAGGATCGAGAGTTCCCAGTTGGATACCGTATTGGCGATGGTCGAGATTGGTCTCGGGCTCTCCATTACGCCCAAAATGGCACTTCCTTTTCTGGGGGGAAGAGACGTTGTTTTTCGTTCCCTGGCGCCGGATCCTCAGTTTCGAAGGGTAAGTCTTGCTTGGCCGAAGCAAACCAGCCGTACCCGCGCCTTCGATGCTTTTTTGCAGGTAGCCGGAGAATTGCCCGAAATGGGGCCACCGTCCTAGCGCTTCAAATCAGAGTGTTCTCGTCGAGCTCATCGTCGTCGTCGTCGATGGGGTCATGCTTTACCGGCTTGGGTTGCTTCGGGGGGGCGGGGGGCTTTTCTTCCAGTTTCTCCTCTTCGACCGGGACGACGATTTTTTCCTCCGCCGGTCCGAGAATGGGTTCTTGGACTGGTTCAGGTTCTTCGGCGGGGGCGACTGGTTCTTCTTGCACGAGCGGGATGGACGATGAGGCCTCTTCGTGAACCTTTTGGAAAAGATCTCGGCAGCGCTCTTGCATAAGCTCGTAGTCGGATCCGGGGGCAAACCCATGTTCCTTGGCCTCAGTCAGCACTGCGCGCAGCTCGTTGACCGGATCCTCCACTTTCCAGAGAAGCTCCTTCATCGTTTCATCGGAGTCTGACTGGGCAGCCTCGCCAAGTCGGAAGGGGATCTCGACTGCGGCGGCAGTCATACGGTTCCGCAACGGGAAGTCTTCAATGCCGCGGCTAAAGTCGAAAATTGAATCTGTAAGGAGGGAAGCCTCTTTCCAGAGCGGATATTCGGTAAAATTTTGGTAAGGCATGAGAGAAGAGATAGTGTTGGTATGGTTCGCGGTCAATGCGCAGGCGAGGTTATCGCCTTCTCCGATCGTCGGAGAAGAGCTCCATCTGTGGGGCTTTCACCATGTCGTAGATCTTGAGAAGCCGCAGGAGGTGGAGTGCTTCCGATTTTTGGTAGCTGTAGTTGGCCTCGATCCCCTGAAGGAGATTTTCCAAAATGGTGCGGAAGGTGATGATGAAGTCGATCCCGTGTTCTTTCAGCAATTGGATCGACTCCTCGCGATGTGGCTCCGTAGACGGAAGGCCGGGGAGAACGAGGATTCGGGTGACCGGATCGACCTTTCCGATCAGATCTTGATCTTCGGCAAAATACTTTTCGACGGCATCCAGCACGTCTTTCTTGAGGAAATCAAAGATCTTACTGCTCTGCTTCAGCATCCGGGGGGTGAATGAAGAGGTGTGCCATCCTTTGACGACTACCAGGGCCCGATGGATCGACTGAATGTCTCCCGAAAAGAGCTGAAATCCGCGCGAGGCACTGGGCTCTTCAGGAGCTGGGTTGTAGACTAAGAGATCGACTTCTTCATCTGCGCGTTTCTTGCGAGCCTGCACCTGGTATTTCCGTAATTGACGAACCAGAAATCCGTTCAATTCGAAATACTCTCGAACAATGTTTTCATCAAATCCTGCCACGATCTACTCTATGAGTCTCCTGTGATAGATGATGTCGGCTCGCCCGGAGGGTTCAAGCCCGAAGGAACTCACGGAGTCGGCCCGATTGCGTTTGTTCCGGACGGAACCGAGGAAGAGTTTCTGCGACCGCAGGCCCGCGCAGCTAAAGCTGAGCGGCTTCTTATTTCGGCGACTCACCCAAGCACCGGCTGCTTGAGCTGCCGACACGTTTGAGCGGTTACTCCGAGTAGGGGAGTAGCTTCAGCTGCCCCCATTGCGTTTTTTTGGCCGGTATCTTGGCAGAGCCTTCTGCGATCGCAGGACCGCGCAGCTAAAGCTGAGCGGCTACTTTTTCCGCACAACGGGTTTCAGGCTCAATCTATTCGGTAATGATCTCGAAGAGAGTGACCGTGCCACTGACTTCGAAGGCGACGGCCAAAAGCGGCGATCCGGTTGGGCTCTCCTTGGCTGGGATCACGATCATGCCTTCGGGAGCGAGGTCTCCTGCGGTTCCCTTGGCGGGATCTCCGGAAAAATTGCGGGTGTTGACGTAGGTTAGCCACTCGGGGGCGGTTGGATCGCTAAGGTCGAAGGCCATGATTCCCCCGACTCGTTCCAAGCCTAGGAAGAGGAGAGGGGTTCCGTCGATTACTGCCGAGGTGATGGCTTCGGGCTCAGGACCTTTATCATCGCTTCGGTTATCGAAAGAGTCGTTCTCGTCGTTGTTGGAGTTGAAGTTTTCGGGGATGAGTTCGGCTAGCTTTTCTTCAATCAACGAGCCGCTGTCATAGATGATGGCTCCATTGGCATCCAGAATTGAAAAGGATCGGCCACCAAAGTTGTAGAGCTCTTCATATTCGCCGTCGCCATCGATATCTCCCAGGGTGTTCGTGACCTTGAGGCGACCGAGGTTCTTTTTGGAGAGGAGCTCATCGGCATTGGGAAAAGCTTCTGTATCCAGAGTCAGGTCCTTCACGCGAACCTCCTCGCTCCAGCCGTCGTAGTCCCGTGCGTCGCCTTCGTTTGCCGTCGCAAAGTAAAGCTCACCGCCGATCTCGATGGCGGTGATCGTGTCAGGCTGGTAGAGTCCGTAAACGGGCCAGTTGCGGATGCGGATCTCCTTGTCTTTGTCACTGGCATCAAACGGGATCTCGCGATGGTCCTGGAATCCGAGACCGACGATGGCGGTGATCGCCATCTCATTCAGATCGATGATGCCTACGGCGTTGCTTTCCTGAAGGGTGACCATCGCCATCTGGCCGTCGGGTGAGACGGCGATGTATTCCGGCTCCAGATTCTGAGAAAGCGAGGAATTTGGATTGCCCGGACTGATGCCCTCGATCTCCATCCCATCAAAAGCTGTGAAGGGGAGGGTGACCGCCTCGGGGAAACCTGCCGAAAGGTCGGAGGGTATCTCGATGATCGAAACTGAACCCTCAGGGTCGATGGAATAGTCGTCGGAGGGTTCTCCTTCATTTGCGCAGAGGAGCATCTGGCCGTTCGGCGTGAAAGTCACCATGTCGGGCAGAGCACCGACTTCAACCTGACTCAGCGGATTACCCTCGCGATCAAAGAAGGCCACCAATCCTGGATCTGTGTTGGGATCTGCTGAAATGGCAAGAGCGATCAAACCCTCGTGGACCGCGACGGACTGGACATCGGCACCGAGACTGTCGATGGTGATCGAGAAGGAACGAGTGGGATTGGAAACGTCGGAAATATCGATCACGTCGATGCCGGGAAGGTCTCCATTGACGACATACAACTGCTTGGATTCGGGATCGAATTGAAGAATTTCAGCAGCTGACTCGTCGAAGACTCCCGTTTTCCAAGTGCCGACCGGTTTTAAGGTCAGGGCGCTGGCGGAGATCGCCGGAAGCAGGATGAGCGAGGAAAGAGTGGCGATGGATCGTTTCATGGGTTTAAAAAAATCGAAGCATGACTTGTCACAGGTTTTACCGGCTTGGACAAGCGGGTAGCTTCGAAACTCTGTGACATTCTCGATACAGAGGGAGAGGGGACCGGGACCATTCGTGATTCCGGTATACCTAGTGTTGGAACCCCCTGATCTGGAGTTGTCGCTCGATAACCACGGTTGGATCTGTGGCCTCTTTCTGAAAACTAAAGTTCGCTGATCCTAAGCGCGTAGAGCTGTACAAAAAAAGCGGGCCGGATTGCTCCGGCCCGCTCGGGATTTGTCCAACTGATAAGAAGGATTGAGAATTTAATTAGAAGCGCATGCGAAGGGCACCGTAAACGGTGACGGCTTCGACTTGGTCAGTTCCTTCGTTTTCGAGGGTGGAGTAGGCTACGCCGCCCATGACCTTCAGGTTGTTGCCGGAGATGTAGTAGTTCGCTCCGAGATACCAGGACTGCCATTTGTCGCCTTCGTCGGCGTCGGAGTCACCCTTGGCATCGTCGATCGCAGCACGACCGAGGTAGCGGGACTGAACACCAATCGTGTCGCTGGTGTTGGAGTCAAGATAGTCGTATTGACCGACGATCTGCAGCTTGGGAGTGACGTAGAACCAAGGCATCACAACTACACCAGTGACGTCTGCCTCTTCTTCGGTGAGCGTTCCCCAGAGGAGGTTACCCATGATCCCGAAAGCACCGACTTCGAATTCGGCCCCGAGCGAGTAAGATTGCTCAAACTGATAGGCTTCGTCGCTGTCGTTGTCTTGATTCTGAATGGTGTCGAAGAAGATACCTGCTGACATGTCTTCGGGAAGATAGTCGCTTGCATCGAAACCGGCGCGGAGATTGTATTGGAAGTGTGAATCCAAGTCGGAGTCGATCACGTTGTCGTTCTCGTTCTCACCGTTGAAAATACCGGCGACCAGTGCGATCGGCCCAGCTTCCCCTTCGGCCCACATTCCGACGTTCTTTTCGGCGGCGAAGAAGTTGGCAGCGTAGGAGCGCTCAATGGTGATGATGTCAGTCGAGGAAGTCGCTTCTTCCATGCCGATGACCGGCTTGGTCTTTCCGACTCCGATGTCCACACCGTCGATACCGGTGTAAACCATGGTCCCGGTATCGAGGTTCGCGCCTTCAGGGAGAAGGTTCATCCGGAAGTCGAACTTCAGGTTCTGATAGAGAGAGCCCTGGGTTCCGATGCGGAGACGGCGGATTTCAAAAGTGCTATAGTCGTTGGTCGGTGCACCATCGACGTCCGAGGACGGAGAAACGTATCCGAACTGGAACTGTGCACGACCGCGGATGACCAGCTTCTTCGTGTCGCTGCGCTTAGGAGTCACATAGACCGGATCCTTGTCAGAGGAGGATCCTTTCATGCTGTTTGCCTGCGCCTCGGTGATGAAGCCGTTTGCTACTAGCGTATCCAAAAGTTGAGCATCAGCCGCTGAGGCAGATCCAACTCCGAGCAACGCACCTGCAGCCATAAGGCCGAGGATCTTCGTTTTATTCTTCATGTCTGGGTTTTGTTGTTTTGTTTTCGTGGCCAGTAATTTTTGTAAGCCAGCGCGATCGAATCCGCGTCTCTCTATACGGGCAATCCCGAATCAGATTTGTGTCTGTATTGTCACAATGCCCCTATAGTCTCGGCGCAAGGCTGTTGTCGGCTTTGGGCAGGGGAGGCGAATCTGATGAGCTGTGGACGAGAGTTGGCGAGCCTTTGGAATGGGAACGGAAGGCGTCTTTGGGGCCGCGATTGGAGTTTCGACCTCGATGGTTTTCCTTCTTGTCCGGTTTAGCGCGGTTCTCGAGCGTCCCGGGGCGGGCCTCGATTTTATCCGGTCTTCGAGTCGTATTCAGGATTGAAAATACAGGAAGTGGCGGAGGGCGAGAGGATCTCCGAGTTTCTGCTTCAGGTTGAAGGGGAGGATTTCTCGGGTAACGCCGTAACCAAGGTATGGAGTTTGAAGCTGAAAGAGGGAGGTTCAGGTCGGGAGAGGATTGAGCCGGAGGATCTTTTTGTTTCTGAGCCGAGGGGAGAAGAGATTGTCTTGGTGGATCGAGTGGGTTTTGGGTCCCATGCGGACCGGCCGGGATTGCTTTTCAATTATCGAATCGAGAGGGTTCGCGTCTCGGTGATCCGTCCTGACAAGGAATGATCTTTTGTGCCAGCTCTCGGGCTTCTGGGATTGCTCATTTTCCGGCAGTGGAGATTGAATCGTCGGGAGTTGTGAGGGAAATCCTTATCGTTTTCGCGGCACGTATTTTTCGAAATAGGAGCAGTGGGCTTTCTGTCTTGCCGGATATTTTCGGCTCGGTAGAGTTTTATGATCATGAGTGCGCGTGGCATTTTTGACCGTTTTATCCGCCGCCCTTTAATTCTGGGTGGTCTCTTCATGGTAGTTTGCCTGAGGGGAGAGGAGGAAACCTATTCGGAATGGACCGGGATTGACGGGCGCACTTTGGAAGCTCGCATCAATTTTGTCGAAAAAGGGTTGGTGCGGATGGAGCGCGTGGATGGAGTTGTCTTCGATATTCCGATTGAGCGCTTTGCCGAGAAGGATCGTTCAAAGATTCTGGCTTGGAAGCCGCCTCAGATCGAAGTGCCCGAAGCGGATGATGCGGTCTTGGTTCTCGAAACGGAAAATGGACGGGGCAGTGGCTTCTTGGTCCAGAGTATGGGAGAGGTCTGGGTTTACACGAATCAGCACGTGATCGGCGATGCCTCTTCGGTGCGAGCCATGGACACTCATGGGAATGAGATTGAGCTGGGGCGTTTAGAGATTGCTAAGGATCGGGATATTGCCCGATTCAGGACCTCGACCAACCGTGGCTTGGAATTGTCCTCGGGCACCAAGACGGGTGAGAAAATTGTCGTTTTCGGCAACAGTCAGGGGACTGGAGTGATTACTCGTAGTAAGGGAGAGGTCTTGGGCATTTCCTGGAAAACGGTGGAGGTCTCTGCAGAGATCGTTTCCGGAAATTCGGGTGGGCCAGTGATGACCGAAGAAGGAGAGGTCTTGGGGATTTCCACTTATGTCCAATTTGGCGAATACTCTGCAGATCGCACTGTGGAAGATACCCGGTATGAGAAGCCGCGGCGTTTTGCCCTGAGGCTTGATCGGCCCATCGACTTTGTTGAAGTGACTCGCTGGGATTATGAGCAGGTATACAATACACTCCACGAACATTTTTCCGTGTTCGACGAGAGCTTCGCTTTTGCGATGACGATTCTTTCTGACCCTACCGGGCGAGTGATGACGGGTAATTTTGATTCTTCGGAGGTCGTAAAGATCGCTGAAGATCATAACGACGATGTTGCCCGGATTCCGGGATTAGCGAGCTCGGGAATCTCCTATCGCAGTAAGGTTCGTAAAATTTCCTCCCGTTTTATCGATACTCTGGAGGATGCCTACCGGGTTGGAGAGAATTCTCTCAAAGAGGCTCGGTTCTCACTGCGTGACGAGCGTTTTGGCTGGTTTCAGTCGCAGATCAAAGAGCGAGAGGAGATGCAGGCGGGTTTGAAGCAAGAGGTAGAACGAGTTGAAAATTCCTTCAATTGAGTCAGTGCTACCTTTTTCACAGGAGGGCTCAGCACTCTACCGCCACCTCCCTTGCGGTCTCGTTGACTTGAGAAAGCTCGACCAGCTTCAGGTGTAGATTCGGACCCAGGTCCGGCAACCGGGGCGAACCGCAAGTTAATACTGATAATTCGGGAAGTCGGTTTCCAAGAGCCCTTCACGGGGTTCAAAGAAGATCGTGGTGTAGATGCCTCCCCGGATTTCTTCGTAGCTCGGGGTCTTGTTGTACCCGATTTCTGCCCCGAAGGCCCATTGCTCGGTGAGGAACATCATTCCTTTCAGATTGGAAATGAGGATACCGGTCGATTCGCTGGTGCCGCTGAAGGTGCGGTTGTCAGGAGCGAGCGGAAAGTAGTTGGAAGAGGCCTGTTTGTTCGACTGACCGCCGGCGCCGAGTTCCCCTTTGAAGAGGTAGTCTTTCCCTTCCTCCGTCATGAACTGCAGATTGATCAATCCTTGAGCCAGGTATTCGGGACTGAAGTAACCCCCGTGACCGTAGGTGAAGAAGTTTTGGTTATTGTTAAAGCTGTAGAAGGTGATGATGGGGCCGAAGTTCACATAGTGGAAATCATCAGGCTTGAAGGTCCGGGTCAGGCCGAGGTCGATTCGGATCTTTTCGTTATCGGCTACATTCTGACCGCTCAACTTGGCGATTTCCATCGATCCGTAGAAGTTCAGGGTTTCCTTGAACGAGTGGAAGACGGAGAGGTGAAGGCCGGTTTCAAGGACGCGCCCCCAGACCAGTGAGGAGTAGGGGTCTTTCATCCCGGTGTAACTCAGGAGCGACTCTTTGACGGAGCGGCGGTAGATTTCCAGGTCCCATGAACCGGAGTCGTAGAGGGTTTGGAATCCGACGCGCCCGGTGAAATCAGAATCGGCTGCTCCTCCCAATGGAGTCATCCCGATTTCGATGTAGGGCGAGATCCAATCCTCGCGGTAGTAGCCGATCGTCGGCTCGATCATTCCATTGTAGGAGGTGTTCGGGGTAATGACGTAACCCGGATTCGGAGTGGTGGGATACAATCCAATCGTGGCGAAGTTGGGAAGCTCGCCTGCATCCAGATTAACCAATCCGATGCTGACGTCGAAGCGGTTGACTGCGTCGGAAAAAATGGTTCCTGAAACTTTCGGACCGTAGGCAGCATTTAGCTCGCTCAAGCCGGGATCGCCGTCTCGGGCGACAAATTCGACAGAAAGTTCCGCTTTGGGGGCGTTGATGTTTTGGGTCAGCGGCATACTTTCGGCCTCGCCGCGAGGAGCCAGCTGGCTCGCCTTGAGATAGAGGCGGCGATCATAGTAGCGCTCGCTGGTGTAGAGAGCGTAAATGTCGCCGAGGGGGCCGCCATATTCATTGACGAGTTTCTGGATGCGGTCCCAGTTCCCTTCTCGCGACAGTGAGGCGTAGAGGCCTACAGCGGCAACTTGGTCGCGGTCCTGCCGGTAAAGGTCGAGGAAGAGGTTGGCGGACTTGTCGAGCTGATTGAGGTGGTAGTAGCTCCAAGCTTCGATCACGCGCTCACCCCGGGTCAGCGGGCGATTCTGGGAAATGCGTTTCAGATCGGTGAGGGTATCCTCATAGCGCTCCGCCTTGAAGGAGGAGATGGCGCGGGTCATGTAGATGTCTCCGAGGATGTCCTGCATTCCCGGGTAGGCCGTCAATTTCCAGCGGGCGACGGCTTCGGCCTGCTGAAGGTATCCTTCATTGTAGAGGGAGAGGGCGAGCCCGTAGGCCGCTTCGTTGAAATTCTCGTCCCAGCGGAGGGATTGTTCAAACCACTCGATGGCCTTGGGGTAGTTCTCGTCCTTGAAGTAGGACCACCCGAGGGCACCAGCCATTCCGACGTCCTGATTTTCGAGGACCCAAGGTTCGAGTTCAGCATATTGCTTGTCGGCGAGGAGTTGCCCGGGATCAAAACCGCTCTCGGCGACTTGTTCTTCCTGTGCGAACCCTGTCTGGGTGTCGCCAAAAACGATGGTCGGGCTGTTGGGAGACTCAATTGCCTCGGCAACTGGCTGTGGGGCGGGGAGGAGAACCTGGGTGGGGATTCCCTGTTGGCCGACGGCTTGACTCCGTGGGCGCTGAGTAGGGACAACCGTGCTCGGGGGGCCGGATTGGGCAGGGCTGGTTTCGGGGAGAAAGTAGGAGGGATCCTGATTGGCCGTGGGGGCCGAACCTCGGGATTGGGGGGTAGGATTGGCTGGGCTCGGCGCAAGAATCTCTTCCATTGATGTAGGGAAGAGGCCTTGTTCCTCATAGTTTTGAGCGCCTAGGGTTTGTCCGAGAAGGATTGCCGAGGTCATCCAGGCGATTCGCCAGCGAGATGAGTTAACAAGGTTCATAGAATCAATGATGCGTTGGTTTACGAAAGCGTTATGGATGAGGCAATGAAGAATACTTTTTCGATTCTTGCTCTGCGATGTCGGAAAGGAGCCTCAGGCAGGCGGAATAATAGGAAGAGTAATTTTCGGAGGATCCAGAGGGCGCCGGGACGTTCTTTGGATCGATCAGATGGTAGACGGCGATCATGCCCGGAATCACGGTGTACTCGCCCGGTTCATTTGTGGCGAGGTTCACTTGATCTGGGAGGAGATAGATATTTGAGGTATGTTTAGCCCAGTTACGGAAGGGTTCGTAGAGCGCGGAATCATTTTCTCCTGCCCAGTCGAGGTAGAGGGGAATCCGGACTGCGTTGTAGCCGTAGACTGGAGTGAAATTCTCGGGGAGCCTGAGGGAGCCGTCTTTTGAGATAAAAAGCCAGTCGGGGGGGAGGTCCCATTTTCCGAATCGGGCTTTTGCAATGAGACGGGTTCCGGAAAGGTAGAGGCTGTCCCAAATGTAGGAGGGATCCATGCGCTTGACGTCGAGTAAGGCAGGAAAAACCCAGTAGCTGAGGTTAACGATGACCCCGTCGGACTTCTCGAATCCGGCTCCTCCAGGGAGAAGAAGGGGGCCGTAATTGCTGTCGACTACCATCGTTTGCCGGAGCGTCCGCACGATTTGCTTCGACTCTTCGAGTAGTCGCTCGTTTTGCCAAAGCTCGTTGGCGCGTAGGAGTGCCCAGGCGATGAGGAGATCTCCATCCGTAGCGTTGTTCTTATCGGTGGTGGGATTTGGCTTTTGCGCCGGATCCCATTTCCAGGCGAAAAGGTTGTCGTCGCGAACTTGGAGATTCTTTTGTGTCCAGGACCAGATGATCGAAAAGGTGGCGAGATCTCGGTTTTTCACCGCAAGGAGCATCCCGTAACCCTGTCCCTCCGAATGGGAAATGTCTCCGTTTGCGGTGTCGATGACGCGCCCGTCGGAGGAAACGAAGTCCTTCTTGAAGGCGTTCCAGTCCTGCTTGCCTTGGGTGTTACGCGCCAAAGTAAATCCTTTGAAATTCGACTGAGCGTCGGCGAGGGAGGCGGTCGCGGTCAATAAGAACAGCGTCAGGATACTCGCGAAGGGGCGTTTGAAGTCCATGAATCGATACGCTGGTTATTCTTTACGACGTTGGGCGATGGTGCGGTCCATATGCTTCAAGACCAAGAGGGTCATGAGAATAAATGCGAGGAAGACCAAGGCGGAGAATATGTACCAAATGCGGAGGGAAACTCCGTATCCCCAGGGGATGGGAACAATCGTTTCGCGGAAGGATACTTCGCGGAAGCTCTTGTCCGGAAGAAAGGCGCGGACGCTGCTGGGGGTGTCGTTCCAAGAGAAGAGGTAGCCGTCAATTTGCGACCAGAAGGGAACAGTGACCAACTCGCGGACGCGGTCAAGAAGGAGCTCGTCAGTGCGGGCGGTAACGACGAGGATCCAGCGGGAATCAGTTTCGGGTGAAGGGAAACTGGTCATCACAGCGCGTGAGCCGATGGGTGTCCTGGAGGAGCTTCGCTCTTCGGGGCTCAGGACCCCGTCGCCATCTTCGTCAGTCGGTTGGTTGACTTCGATTTTTTTGAATTCATCGCGAATTCCAGAGAAGAAACGCTCGATGGCTGTGGGTTCTCGCTCTTCTTCGGAGTACTCTATCTCTTCCTCGTTCTTGCTGGAGCCCAATTCAGAAAAACTGGCCTCGGGGATGCGTTCCCTTAGCGTGGTCGGAATCCGGGATTGAGCCCCGATCACGATGAGATGTCGATCCGGGTTGGCGTAAGTGAAGCTGACTTCGGATCCGTATAAAAAGGTGTTGGAGGTCTGGGAGAGTTTTGCGATGAGCATCCATGCTGCGCAGACGGTCTCGGAACGGTTGTCGGTGAGGAGAAAAGAAATCTCCGAACCGTCGGGTTGCCCAACAAAGGGGTAGAGGGTGCGGCTGGTGAGCTTCAAGTCAGGAAGTCTGGCTCCGCGGGGGACGTTGGGAATCTCGATGGAGGAGTCCGTGAAGATTAGCAGATCGTTGGCCGGCAACCCACGTGGGCTGAGCGAGAACTGGGAAGATCCTCCCGAGTCGGTCGTTAGCTCGAGAAGATTGCGTCCCGACTGAAATTTTCCAATTGGCAGTGAGAAGGTGACAAAGCGGCCCTCATTGTCGGAGGGGATGGTTTCCCCCCACGGCGTGCGAAGGACTTCGCTTCCGTTGAGCCGGACGACGAGGGCATCGCTGGATCTTCTCGTGTTCTGCCCGACGGAGAAATGAACCATCATGTTCACTTTGGCGGAGGGGCGGTCAAAAATGTCGGCGGGGAAGAAAATTTGCAGGCCGATTCCACCCGTGCGGACAGGACGGATCGGAGCACCGATCTGTTGTAGCTGGGCAAAGGTGTAGGTATCGCCGGGATTGACCGGAGGTTGGCCAAAGTAGGGGGGGGTCTCGGGGAAGAGGACGCGACGGATCGAGAGGAACTGGGCCGCTGGCAAGTCCATATTCACAAACCCGAGGGCGAGGACTGACTCGTGAATCCCTTTTTGCGTAGTTCCGGTAATGACGAGTACCGGTTCCTCTTGATAGCCGGGCATGGGAACCAGGCACATGCCGCTTTCTCCAATTTCTTGGGAGAGGTCCGGGCTGAGGATGCTGGCCAGCTCGGTCTTGGTGCCGATCAATACGTTGAAACGGCCAGGGACCAAGCGCGGACCGTAGGTAATCAGAAGAGGTTTTAGGTCGGTGCGGAGTCCGAGGCCTTGCACGATTGCCGCGCCGAGGGTGACTTGTTCTTGAGTCAATAACTCGCTGGCACCCGGAAAGGTGAGGTTGACCCGGACAGAGTCGGGCGCTCTCCCACGGAGAACCTCGTTGAGGTTCGACATGAGGAAAGGGTTGACTTCGCCTTCGGCGTATTCGGGGAGAGAATTGTCCGCAGGCGGAGTCTTCGGAGCGGCTGCAGGACTTGATTCCCTTGCTTCTGGCTTTGGTGTCGTTGTTGGTGTGGCGGGCGTCTGAGCTGCCTTGGGAGTCGCTGTTGGTTTCGCCGTTGCCTTCTGTGGAGGAGATGCGGGCTGGGCAGGTTCGGATTCGCGGAGAAACTCGGGGACAACGGGCTCGGCCGGCTCGGAAGAGGTATCCGGAGCGGGTTGGTCCTCGCGGAGTCCACGGAGAAGATCGTCCAATGTAGTCGATTGCCCGGAGCTGATTCCCGGCGTGAATGCGGAAAGTATGCAAGCGGCTGCGAGCGATAATCTGAATCGTCGACGAATGTCCATCATGGGTTCTCGGTACGTGGTGCTCGGGATCCAAATCCTCCCAGGATGGAGCCGATGAGATGACCTATGTGTGCGATTGAGTATTTGACGCCAATGCCCAAAAGGAAAAGGAAGCTTCCTATAACGCCGAGACGGCATTCCCGGTTGTGCTGGAAGGCCATCCAGCGGGTGCTGCTACCGGTGACAAATCGGACTTTTGCTTTCCGCTCGTCTAGGTCGGTGTGATTGAACTCGGCTCCAAGAGCCAGCATTTCGGAATCCTCGTCATAGCGGAGGATCCGCAGGTCAATGTTGAACGCGAATTCGACTTTTCTCCCCGAAGCATAGACTTCGAGCACGGCTTGATTCTCATTTTGAATGTCCTTCTCGTAAGAGGGCTTGAGAAGCATTCGGCAGCCACCGAGGGAAATGTCGACGATCCGGCAGTCGTAGCGTTCTTCTCCAATCCGCAGTTTAGCTTCCATGTTGACCGGCATGCGCGGTGTCGCCCGGCGCTGACGTCTCTCGAGGAGTGCACCGATTGCCGCAAGGAGGATGACCGTATTGAAGAAACCGAATCCCATCGTCACCAGGGTTGCGGTGTTCTGATCAGGCACCGCGAAGTAGCGGGCCGCCCCGAAACACAGTGCAGTGACATTGATGATGAAGAGGATGTAGAAGGGGTAGGCGAGGGGAGAGATGAAAGTGCGGTTTAGGAATTCCCCTTTCGGCGTCACCTTGAAGGCCGGAGCACGCGGTCGCAGCATCGTTTTCACGATAGCGGGCAGACAGTAGACCGATTGAATCAACTCGTACAGCTCCGAGACAAAAGATCTTCGGACCCTTCCATAAAGATAACTCGATACGGTCATGACCGCGATTAGGTGCGGAACGGCGTAGGCGGAGAAGGTTTGCCAGTTGGCGGCGTAGATTTTCAGACCGAAGACCAAGAAGGCCACTGGCGCCAAGAGGAAGACGAGCCGGGCAAATGGGAAAAACCAAAAGAGGCAGCTGTTTGCGTAGCAAATGCGTTGCGGAATGCTGAGGCCCCGGGCGATCAGAGGACGCTTGAGGAGGAAGATCTGGATCATTCCGGTCGCCCACCGAATCCGTTGTCCAATAAAGCCACCCATGGTTTCCGGTTGGAGACCCGAGAGCATCGGCTCGGAAATGAAGGCGCTGTTGTAGCCTAGGGTGTGTAGCGAAATAGCGGTTTCGGCGTCTTCGGTAATGGTCTCGCCGGACATCCCCCCTTGTTTCTCAATGAGGCTTCGCTTCAGTAGAGCTCCAGAGCCACAGAAGAACGAGGAATTCCAGTAATCAAGTCCCTGCTGGACCACTCGATAGAACATTTCGTTCTCACTGGGAGCGGAGTAGAAGGTGTTGAGGTTCTTCTCGATCGGGTCGGGATTGACGAAAAAGTGCGGGGTTTGCACCAGAAACAGCTTTTCGTCCTGATTGAAGAGGCCGACGGTGTTTTCGAGGAAATTTTCGGTCGGAACGTGGTCGGCGTCGAGAATGAGAAGAAGGTCGCCGTTGGTCTTCTTCATCGCGTCGTTGATATTCCCGGCCTTGGCGTGCTGGTTACGCTCGCGGGTCACATACTGAACCCCTAATTTGTTGCAGAGGCGAAATAGGCTCTCGCGGCGAGTTAGTGCCTGTTCGCGGGATGCGTCATTCCCGGTCGTGCATTTCTGATCAGTACCCCCGTCATCCAGGAGATAGACTTTGCGCTTGTGCTCGGGATAGCGCATTTGCAGCGCGGCCATCATCGTCACTTCCAGGATTTCCTCGCTCTCATTGTAGGAAGGAATCATGACGTCGATTGTGGGGAGCTCGCTGACAGGAGGCAGCGGCACGGGTTTCCGCTCAAAGGGCCTTACATTTACGAAAGAGCCGAGTAGGAAGATCATAATCCCGTACATTTCTGCTAGGAAAAGAATGATCGCGATGGAGAAACTGACCCAGTCGTAGAACTCCAGAGTCTCTAGTGACCGCCAGAAGAAATAACGAAGAACGATGAAAAAGGCGAAACAGAGGAAAACCACTCGGGTCGTCGGCGTCCGCTTCATGAAGCGGAAGACGAAAAGTCCAAGGAGCAACCCGCCTGCTAAATACCATTGCGAGCGGTGCTCAAGGTGCAATGCGCAGACAAACAGAAACGTCAGGAAGGTGAGAAACCACAAGAAAACGACCAGAGAAAGGTGTTTTGATTTATGGCGAGCTGTTTTTGAAGTTTGGACCACTGTAAAATATTTGTAAGCAATCTATGGACCAAGAAATGGTTAGTGCAATTTGATTCCAGACTAAAGACAGATTTTTCTCCGAAATCCACAGTAAACTGAGTGGTCCGGGCATGGTCCACATGGGCAGCGAATAGCCCATGCGTGGTCTGTGCGGGAGGAACGGGAGCTCTAGATGACTCCGAGGGCGCGCTCGGCTTCGATTGCCGCTTGGCAACCCATTCCTGCCGCCGTAATCGCCTGACGGTAGACGTGGTCGGCGCAGTCTCCGGCGACATAGACGCGTGGGGCGGAGGTCAGGACATTGCTCGTTCCTTCCGGAATGAGATAGCCCTCGTCATCCATGGCGAGTTTGCCTTGGAAGGGCGCGGTGTTTGGAATGTGCCCGATCGCGATGAAGACACCTTTGCAGTCGATCGTTTGGGCCTCGCCGTTCTCGCGGTGCCTGACGTTGATCCCGGTCACCAAGCCGTTTTCATCGGGCACGATGCCTTCCACCACGGTGTTCCAGACCATTTCGATCTTCTCGTGGGAGACGGCTCTCTCCGCCATGATCGGGGAAGCGCGGAGCTCATCGCGGCGGTGGATCAAGTAAACTTTGGAGCAAAATCGAGTGAGGAAGAGGGCTTCTTCGCAAGCGGAGTCTCCTCCTCCGACAACGACGACGTCCATGTCGCGGTAAAAGGCCCCATCGCAGGTGGCACAGGTGGTTACGCCCTTGCCGCCATACATTTCTTTCTCCCCTGGAACTCCGAGTAGCCTCGGTGAAGCGCCGGTAGCGATCACCAATGAGCGGGTTTCATATTCCTTCGAGGCAGTTTTCAGGGTGATGGGATCTGACTCCACATCAGCATCTTCAACCAAGGCGACTTCGAAGCGGGCTCCGAAGCGGGCGGCCTGCTTGCGCATGTTGTCCATGAGCTGGAATCCATCGATGCCCTCCGGGAATCCCGGAAAGTTCTCCACTTCCGAGGTCGTGGTCAATTGGCCGCCGGGCTGCGATCCTTCGAGGACGAGCGGGTTCAAGTTGGCCCGTGCCGCATAGATTGCTGCTGTCAGCCCTGCGCATCCGGATCCGAGGATAATGAGATTTTCCGCCATAAAATTGTTCTGTAGTGAAAACGGGGCGAAATCAACTCCGAGCTTGGAATCCGGAGATTTTCGCTTCGTCGGATTCCGATCCGCATCGCACGTCGTGGTCCATCTTCCGCGCAGGATCGTCCCCATTGGACATTCCCACGATGCGCGAGGGAACCCCCACAACCGTGACGTTGGGTGGAACGGATTCGAGGACAACACTGTTGGCCCCGATTCGTGAGCAGGCCCCGATCGTGATGTTGCCGAGGATCTTCGCCCCCGCCCCGATGAGGACGCCGCGCTCGATCTTCGGGTGGCGGTCTCCACTTTCCTTTCCGGTGCCCCCTAAGGTCACTGCGTGGAGAATCGAAACATCGTCGGCAATCCGGCTTGTCTCACCCGCGACAAATCCAGTCGCATGGTCGAGCAAAATGCCGGAACCCACGACGGCCGCAGGGTGAATGTCGACGCCGAAAAATTCAGAATTGAGGCTTTGGAGGTGGAGGGCCAGCTGACGGCGACCGTTTTTCCAGAGCCAGTGGGAGACCCGGTGGCAGCAGATCGCCTTGAAGCCTTTGTAGTAGAGGACCGGGGTGATGTGATTTTCGCAGGCCGGGTCCCGTTCATAGATCGCTTCGATGTCTTTCCGGATGGCCTGGCCGATCTGGGGATCTCCGCGCATGGCTTCGAGGAAAACCTCCTCAAGGTGGAATTCCCAATGCGAGAGGAAGGTGAGCTTTTCCGCTAGGCGAAAACTGAGAACTTCCTCCAGCGAGGAACGATCGAGGACAATCTCCTGAATCTGGCACGCGAGGACAGGCTCACTCTCGATTATTTCGACAGCGTCCTGGCGAATCTTCTCCCATATGGGGTCGGAGATCGTTTTTTCAGTCATGGATTCCCTTAAATCGTTCAGGCGGGTTGAAATCTCGGCCATACTAAGTTCCTGTTCAGTCTCGCGACTTTCGCAACCCTCAATCGAAAACTACCATGAAGAAAAAATTGTTTCTTTTCGCCCTGTCTCTCGTTGCCTCCTCTGCTTTTGCAGCGGTCCAGAATGGAGAAGAGGCTCCGGATTTCACTTTGATGGACACCGATGGGGAGGAGGTCTCCCTCTCTGATTTTGACGGACAGTATGTCGTCTTGGAGTGGCTCAATCACGGGTGCCCCTTCGTAAAGGCGCACTACAATTCCGGAAATATGCAATCGCTGCAGGAGGAATATACGGATCAGGACGTTGTTTGGCTCTCCATTGTCTCTTCGGCTCCCGGCAAGCAGGGCCACGACACGGCTGAAGGGCACCAAAAGACGGCGAAAGAAAAGGGTTCAAATGCCACCGCCATTCTCATGGATGAATCCGGTGAGGTGGGTCAAATGTATGGTGCCAAGACCACTCCGCATATGTTCATCATCGATCCAGAAGGTGTGCTGATCTACCAAGGAGGCATTGATGATTCACCCCGTGGCGACCCCGCCGAAGCCAACAACTACGTTTCCGCTGCCCTTGACGCTTCCATGGCCGGAGAAAAAGTTGAGCAGGCCAGCACGCGCCCTTACGGCTGCTCGGTAAAATATTAATCGAAAGCTTTCTTCCGAGAGCCCGTCTTCGGTTTTCCCTGGAGGCGGGCTTTCCGCTAGGCTCGACATTCCAGACTTATGCCATTTCTCCAGACCGAAGCCATCATTCCGCTCCCAAGGGAGGAGGTCTTTCCCTTTTTCGCGCTGGCTGAGAACCTTGAGAAAATTACCCCCGACTCCCTGAAGTTTGAGATTCTCACTCCTCTCCCAATTGAAATGGAGGAGGGCGTTCTCATCGATTATCGTCTTCGCATCGGCGGAATCCCGCAATCCTGGCAGACTTTGATCAGCCGATGGGATCCTCCGTTTCAGTTCGTCGACGAACAAATGAAGGGCCCCTATCGTAAATGGGTCCACACCCACACCTTTCGGGAATGCGATGCGGGGACGGAAATGACGGACCGGGTCGAATACGAATTGCCATTCGGTCCCTTGGGGAAAATCGCACACCCCATCATCCGCCGACAGCTCCGAAAGATTTTCACTCACCGCAATGCGGTGATTGGAGACTTCTTCACCATCCCGAAGTCTTCCGGCATCGTTCGAGGGCCGATCGTCTTTGGTTAATCGCCCGCGCGTAAATCGTAAAAAGCCATTTTGAAGTGCTCAATGGTTTGGGTTGGAACGAGTTGACGTCGCGACTCCTCTCGCGGTCAAAGGGCAGGGAATCCCGTTTCTATTGGTTTCCCGGTGGAGAGTAGCCGAGCTCTTCCAAAGTTTTTCGCAAGAGGGGGCGGAGCTCCCGGGCTAGGTCTTTGTTGGCGTAGCCGACCCAAGCGACGGGACTGGTCGTATCGAGCGGGGATTGCAGGGGATTTCCCCAAGGATCTTCTATAATACAGCCGGAAGCGCGGGCGATGGGGAGGCAAGCGAGGTCGTAGGGGTGACAGGTGAGGGCCTCGGGCAAACCCAACCGGGCGAACACCAAAGGACGAAGATCGGCGACCAGACGGTCCCTTCCGGCGAGGAGTTCGAAAAGTTGACCTCCTGAAGAGATGTATTGGTCCGTGAAGACCAGCGGCGTTGCGGAGGGAATCTCTGGGAGATGCTTCCGGAGAAATGTCGACTCGATCTCTTGGATCGCTTCGCGACCTTCGGGAAAGTAGGCAGCGAAACTCGCAAATCCGTGTCGCAGGTCGGTTGCCCGGGAGGGCCGGAGGAAGATGGTTTGAGGTTTCTCCGCGGTGCCGAAGTCGCGGATGGTTTCACAATGGAAAACGCCCGGTACGGTTTCCCAAGAGCAGGCACTGTCGGAAATTTGCTGGCGGCTGGTCGGAATCTCTATCATCGCTCCGGCTCGGAGGTCTGCGAGTGTTGGGAGCATGTCAGCTTGGTCCCCGGCCTCGGCGGCTCCGGCCTCGGCGGCGCCAGCCTCGGCGGCGCCAGCCTCGGCGGCCCCGGCCAACATCCAGGCTGAGCGTTTGTCATACATGAGACCGCGTGTTCCGTCGATGGGGTCGATGAGAATGGTAATGATTTTCTCGGGGGCGTTCCGGGGAAACCGTTCGCCGGTCTCGTCCCCGAGACCTTCGGCAATTACGTCGGCCGGATATTCCTCGGGCCAGTTTTTCTCAAACCAGTCGATGAGGACTTCTTCGCTGATGCGGTCAATTTGGTAGATCGTGTCGGCCGAGGTAACGCGGTGGATCGCCGCCGAATTCGCCTGCGGGTTGCGATCTCGTTCCTCGCGGATGCCTTCGCGGATGGAGGATCCCAGATCGAAGAGGAGCCGGGCGATTCGCTTCCAATCCTCTGGGCCCAATCTTACCGGGTGCTTGCTCACTTGGACTTAGACCCTGAGGGTAGTCCGAGCAGGTCGGGAGCCCGGCTGAGAACTCCTTCGAGAGTGAGGTGTGGGAAGAACGGTAGGCCACCGATCCAGCTTTCCTTGACCCAATTGAAGCTGCCACCGGTCACGAGCACTTTAGGTTCGCGGCCATCGATCGTGACGATCTCCTCCGTTGTGGTCGCGACGAGTTCACGAATCATTCCGGCAAAGCCTTTTGTGCAGCCGACTTCCATCGCTTCCTCGGTGGAGCGACCGATGCCGGTTCGGCGATGAATTCGGCTGAGGTCGAGGGGCGGAAGCAGAGCCGTTTTCTCAGTTAGGTATTCCGAGAGGAAGGCAAAACCGGGAGCGATCGCGCCCCCTTCATATCCATTTGTAGCGGTTATCGCGTCGAGAGTCACCGCAGTGCCCATGTCGATCACGATGAAGGGAGGCTCGGCATGGATAAGCCCTCCGAGAGCATTGGCAAGGCGGTCGGGGCCGAGCTGGGTCGGTTTTGGATAGTGAATCCGGAGAGGGCCGACGCGCTCGTGCGTCAAAAATTCGCAGGGGATGCTGGCCTCCTCTGATTGCTCTTTCAGAACTTGGCTCACCCGGGGAACGACGGAACATGCGATGACTCCATCGGGGGCAGGGTGAGGACTGTTGGGCTGGAGAAGGGGACGAAAGTCGAGGGCGTCACCGCGGGAGGTGAGATTGCCGTGGGCGATTAAGTTCTCATCGGAGAACAATCCCCAGTGGGCACGGCTGTTTCCAATATCGACGGTGAGGATCGTTGCGCTCATGGGGGCGAGAATATGGTTCGCGACCAGAATCGATGAAACTCGATTAGCTTTGCAGAAGCGGCTCGAGGTAGCCCCGCAATTGTTCGTGGGTTTCCGCTACGGGCCAGTCTGGCTTTTCATTTCGCAGGGATTCCGGGGGCCGAAAGAGAATCGCTTGGTCTGATGACTCGAGCATGCTCACGTCGTTGTAAGAATCCCCTGCGGCGAAGATTTGAAAGCCAAGCCCGCGGAAGGCCTCCACCGCCCGACGCTTCTGATCTTGCTGGCGGAGGCGATAATCGGTGATCCAGCCATCCTGGTCGATGACGAGCTCGTGGCAAAAGAGGGTGGGGTGTCCCAGTTGAGCCATCAGAGGGCCGGCGAACTGAGCAAAGGTGTCGGAAAGGATGATCACCCGTGTCTGAGCGCTTAGCCAAGAAATGAACTCACGGGCTCCCTCCAAAGGCTGCATTTCACTGATGACCTGGTGGATCGTCTCGACCCGGATTCCGTTCTCGCGGAGGATATCCAGACGGTAACGCATCAGGACGTCGTAGTCCGGCTCGTCACGAGTGGTGCGGAGAAGGGCGTGGATACCTGTGCGTTTAGCCAGGCTCACCCAGATTTCAGGGACGAGAACTCCTTCAAGGTCGAGCGTTACCAGATGCATGGGCACCATTCCCGCTTTCTCGTCGTCCGAAGTCAAGCAACTGCGCAGCGTTCCTAATATCGGGGAATCGATGGATCGATCTCGTGAGACCACGCATCAATCCCCCCGGACATGGATTGGGCTTGCTCAAAACCTTTTCTTCGGAGAAATCCGGTAACTTGCAGGCTCCGCATCCCATGGTGACAGTAGACGATCAGTGGCTGGTCGCGTGGAATTTCTGACCACTTCTCGCTGATACTTTGCATTGGCAGGTGGAGATCCGGCTCCAGATGGGCGGTTTGCACTTCGAAGGCTTCGCGAACGTCGAGGAAAAGCAGATTTTCTTCGGCTTTTCGCCGAGCATAAGCTTCGGAGACGCTGACTTCGGTTGGGAGGGATTTGTTCATCGGAAATCTGAGGACGGGTTCGAGTTGCGGCGGAACTAGACGGTATTCTGGGGGCGCTCGGCCAGAAAGGCGGAGATGTTCGACGCGAGTGTGGCCATGAGGCGGGTCCGCGCTTCGGTGCTGGCCCAAGCCACATGGGGAGTAATTGCAGTGCGAGGTGCCTTGAGCAGGGGATTATCGATTGAGGGGGGCTCCGTCGAGGTGACGTCTGCCCCGTATCCGCCGAGTTTCCCGCTTTGGAGAGCTTCGGCAACCGCGTCTTCGTCGATGAGCGGCCCGCGTCCAGTGTTGAGGAGAAAGGCCCCATCCTTCATCGATTCCAGTGCTTCAGAATCGATCCACTTTTCGGTTTCGGTTGTCAAAGGGCAGTGCAACGAGATGACGTCGGCTCGGTGAAGAAACTCCTCTTTCTCGAGCCACTCGCAGGCGAAATCGGTTTTCTTTTTCGAGCGGGAATGCACGAGGATATTCATTCCCAAGGCGGCGGCGATTCTCGCCGTGGCCTGAGCAATATCACCGCAGCCGACGATGCCAAAATTCTTATCGGCAAGCTCGATGATCGGTCCGGCCGTGATCGAAAAATCGGGTTGATTGGACCACTTGCCCGAACGGGAGAGTTCCGCTTGAGCAGAGAGTTTAGTGGCCAATTCCAGTAGCAAAGCGATCGCATGCTGGGCCACCGTAGGGGTCGAGTAGGAGGGGACGTTGGAAACGGTGATCCCGAGTTCACGAGCCGCTTCCAAATCAACCGCATTGGTTCCCGTGCTCATGAGCCCGATGTAGCGTAGATTCGGGAGTTGCTGGAGAATTTCTTTGTGCAGAACGACCTTGTTGGTCAACAGGATCGAGGTCTCCGAGGCG
The DNA here is from genome assembly GCF_014230055.1 of Puniceicoccus vermicola. NCBI lineage: Bacteria > Pseudomonadati > Verrucomicrobiota > Opitutia > Puniceicoccales > Puniceicoccaceae > Puniceicoccus > Puniceicoccus vermicola. Next base: position 58,843 of record NZ_JACHVA010000052.1, read on the forward strand.
CGCTCAAGAATTTCTTCAGGTTTGGTCCTCGGATAGAGTGTAACCGACCCCAGTTCGCTCAAGGGTTTCCAAGAGGGGTGTGCGGAATCGGACTGATCCACCGTGAGCGGTGAGGTCGTGTAGGCGTCCAGAACGACAATCGATGGCTTCATTCGAATAAGGTAGAGGGAGCGGAATCCCAAAGACGAGACTCTTCTGGTTTTCGCATTGATTGCAGGGCGGAATCCTCGCCTCTCGGAGAGTTTCGGGAAGAGTCAATAAACCGCTCATGCCTGATATGTTAACCTGATGAAATTTAAGTTAACACTTGCATTCGGTTCCTACCTTTTCTTGAAACGATAGGATGCGTATACGAGCCATTACCTTGCTGGGTTCTTTTTGCTCCCTTGCCACTGCTGCGGATGTAGCCATCGATGCGGTATCCCCGCCGGTATTATTGCCTGCAGTGGCGACCCCTTCGGCTACCTATGAGACTCCGGTTTCGGCGCTGCAGTTCGATCCGCGGGTCGATGTGCAAGGTCGTCTTTTCAACGAAGCGCAGGCGGATGTGACGGTACGGGGTGGTACCTTCGAAAGCACGGGTTTTGTCTTGGGAGCAGCGACTTTATTGGACCCGCAAACAGGTCACTATTTCGCGGATATCCCCGTCCCAACCGCAATGCTTCTCGAGCCGACCATTCAAACGGGCTCGGAGAATACTTTGGGGTCATTCAACTCGACTGCCGGTTCGATCCGTTGGGGATGGGCACCCGTCAGGGAAGGGGGCCAGATTCTGGTGGGTTTCAGTCAGCACGATGGAAATACGCAGGAACTCCTGGGAGGCGTTGGTATCGGCACGGACCCTTGGGGAGGAGAATGGCTCGTCGACGGGAATTTTGCCCATTCGGAAGGAGATGGTGATTTGGACTACGCCGACCACCAGTTTCATCGGTATTCCGGAAGGGTGCAGCGGAGGAGTGATGTTACCCAGACGGATCTCTTCGCTGGATACCAGCACAAGGTCTTCGGCCTGCAAAATCTTTACGCAGCTCCTTATGACTCTTACGAAAAGGAAGATGTCGAGACTCGTCTCTTTTTACTGAATCATCGATACACCCCTGACGAAGACCAATGGCTGGAACTGACGGGTTACTATCGCCGGAACAACGACGATTACGATTTCAACCGATTCAGCCCGAACTCCGGAAACCCTTTTGTTCATGAGACAAATAATGGGGGAGGAGCATTGAAAGGGTCTCAGCCGATCGGAGAATATCAGCTCCTCTACGGTGCGGAGATTTACGCAGACAGCATCGACAGTACCTCGCTCAACTTCGGACCTTACGATTCCCAGATTCTCGGATCGGCAAGCCTGGCCGGAAAACGCAGTTGGGAGGCGGACGAAGGAATCTGGACTGCACTGTTGGGAGCCAAATGGGATGACTCGAATCATTTTGACGGCGAAGTTCTCCCCGTCTCTCGCTTGGAATATAGGCAAGTCGACGACTATGGAGATGGATGGAACGCTTACGCGGACATCTCGGGAGCCAGTCAAGTCCCCGGCTACACGGCGGTAGCATCCTCTCCCAATGGCGGAATCTTCCGGGGAAATCCCGACCTGGGACGGGAAACCTCATGGAGCTTCTCGCTAGGAGGAGGGGTAGACGAGGGTCCTTGGTCCATAGACTCAGCAGTGTTCGCCCGTCGGGATGACAACCTCTCCGACTGGACCTACAACACGAATAGTGGAGCCGCCCGCACCGCGAACCCCATCGACCTATGGGTCTACGGCCTAGAGCTTCTGGGGCGCTACGGATGGGAGTCTGGAACCGTCTCCCTCGGATATGCCTGGCTCGAAAAGGACGAGGACTACGGCTCGACCGAAGTCGACGCCAGCTTCTACGCCTTAAACTACCCCGAGCATCGCGTGACCCTAACCCTTCAGTGGGATTTGACCTCCTGGCTAGCTCTGCAAACCGACACCGAATGGAGACTCCAGAGAGAAAACATTCTCCGCGAATCGAGCGATACCGCCCTGCTGACAGACCTAGCTTTCCGATTCCAAACCGAGAAACTCCCCGGAGCCGAACTTTGGGTAGGAGTCTGGAACCTATGGGACGACGACTTCCAAGAAGTCCCCGGCGTCCCCAGAGAAGGGCAAACCTTCTTCGCCAATCTCGCCTACCACTTTTAAGTGACGGCCAATCGAGTTTTTTCCCCTGGCTGGAGATGTCGAATGGAAATGGCAGTTCGGCATCTCCTTCGTTTCGGGGTAGATTAATAAACCAGGTTTAAAAATTTGATCTCCATTTGAAAGTCTGCTCTGCTGAGACCATGAGAAGAAAACGGATGCGCCTCGATGGACAGACAGCTTACTACCATGTGATGAGTCGGACAGTGAATGGGGAGGCTCTCTTTGGGGATCGGGAGAGGGAGGTTTTGCGGAAAATGATTTGGCAGGTGGCTGATTTCTCGGGGATTCGGGTGGTTACTTATGCGGTGATGAAGAACCATTTTCATATTTTGGTGGAGGTGCCGGCGGAGGTTAGTATTTCAGACGAGGAGTTGGTTCGTCGGTATCGTCGGCTTTATCCGAAGCCTACGCCTTGGAACCCGATGCCGGCGGAGGTGTTGGAGGGGCATCTTCGGGATAATTCTTTGGAGGGGATGGACTTGCGGAAGAGTCTGTTGCGACGGATGGGGGATGTTTCTTGGATGATGAAGACTCTGAAGCAGCGGTTTGCGATGTGGTTTAATCGATCGCGGGATCGCTTTGGGCCGCTTTGGTGTGAGCGGTTTAAGAGTGTCCTGGTGGAAGGGGATCGTTGGGCTTTGCGGACGGTGGCTGCCTATATTGACCTGAATGCGGTTCGGGCGGGGTTGGTGTCAGACCCTAAGGATTATCGGTTTTGTGGGTATGCCGAGGCACTGGGCGGGAGTCGGATGGCTCGGGCTGGGCTTTCTGTGGTGGATAAGGATTTGGCTGGGTATCGGCAGACTTTGTATGGGGTCGGAGCCGGGGAGAAGGCTGAGAAGTGCTCGATTTCGCGGGAAGAAGCGGTGCGGGTGTTGGAAGAGGAGAAGGGGAAATTGCCTCTGTCCGTCGTTTTGCGGTGCCGGGTGCGTTATTTTACCGACGGGATGGTGCTGGGTTCGCCCTCGTTTGTGGAGGAGCAGGTGCAGGGAGATCCGGGGACGCGTCCGAAGCGGGCGCATGCGATGAGCGGGACCGACTGGGGTGGTTTGGCTGTTGGGACCGGGCTGCGGAAGGGTTTGTTCCGGTAGTTTTGCTTTTTCCGCATTGCTTGGAGTACATTCGAAAACTGATTTGCTCCTGCTATTGCCACGGAGCCCAGTTTTCCCAAGCATTGAGATTCGATGTCAAGCAATGCGAAAAAGCTCCGTGTCGGGGTAGCCGGTGTCGGTTACCTCGGTCGTCACCACGTCCGGATTTATCACGAGCTCAAAGATCTCTGCGAGTTCGTTGGGATTTTTGAGGTCGATGATGAACGCGCCACGGAGGTGGTGGACCAGTATCAGTGTCCGCGTTTCTCCACGCTGGAAGAAATGGCTGAAGCTTGTGATGCGGTCAGTGTGGTGGTTCCGACGGATCGACATGCTGAGGTGTCATTGCCCCTGTTGGAAGGTGGGTGTCATCTGATGGTTGAGAAACCGATTTGTAAGAATCGAGAGGAGGCGGCTGCGATTCTGGCCAAGGCCCGTGAGAAAGAGCTTACGGTTCAGGTTGGGCATATCGAGCAGTACAATCCGGTTACTTCCTTTCTGGAAGAAGCGGTGCATCAACCGAAGTTCATTACCGCTGATCGGTTGGCTCCTTTCAATCCACGTGGAACTGAAGTCGGGGTGGTTCTCGATCTGATGATTCACGATATTGGGGTCATTCTTCAGTTGGTGCAATCCCCGGTGGAGAGGATTGAGGCGGTTGGTGTGGATGTTCTCTCGAAGTCGGAGGATATCGCGAACGCGCGGATTGTCTTTGAGAACGGATGTGTGGCGAACATCAATACCAGCCGAGTGAGTTTGAAAAAGGTGAGGGAGATTCGGGTCTTTCAGCCGGAGTCTTACTTGTCTTTAGATTTCATGAACCAGAAAGGTCACCTCCTCCGGAAGGGACCGATGGGGCTGGCGAAGGAAGATATACCCATTGAGCCCGGCGAGCCTTTGCGGCTGGAGTTGGAATCGTTTCTGTCCTGCCTTAAGGATGGATCCGAGCCAAAGGTATCGGGTGTATCTGGATTGAAGGCGCTCGAAATTGCCTTGGAGGTCACTCGTCAGATTCGAGAAGGACAGTCTCTCGGCAAATGAGTCGTTCGTCTCAGGTTCCTGAGATCAATCCTTTCGAGCCTCCCCGTGGAGGCCGGGTGGATGTTCTTGTCGTGGCGGGTGAACACAGTGGAGATCAGCACGCGGCGACGATGGTGAAAGATCTGCTGGGTGCGGATTCAGGTCTTTCTGTGAGTGCATTGGGAGGACCAGCTTTGGAAGAGGCAGGCGCTCAGGTTCTCTACGAGTTGACGGAGCTTTCGGTCGTTGGGATTGTTGAGGTGCTCGCCCACTACGGGGAGTTTAAGAAACTCTTTGCCCAGACGGTGGAGTGGATCCGTGAATACAAGCCGAAGGTGGTTTGCCTTGTGGATTATCCGGGGTTCAACCTGAGGTTGGCGAAGGAACTTTGTCGACTGGGAATCAGCCGAAAAGGGGGAGGAGAGACGACCGTTCTCGCCTATATTAGCCCGCAAATCTGGGCATGGAAGAGCAAGCGTCGATTCAAGATGCAAGAGTGGCTGGACGAGGTGGGGACGATCTTCCCATTTGAAGTCGATTGTTACAAAGACACGACCCTTCCGGCTTTCTTCCTCGGACATCCTTTTGTCGATCCACGTTTCTCTTTGCAGGTGAAGTATGATCCAACAGGTCCATTGCTTCTTCTCCCGGGAAGTCGAACTGCGGCTGTGGGTCGGATTTTTCCTCGAATGCTTGCGGGGGTTGAGAAGGCTTCTGAAGAATGGCGGGGGCGCGGTGTGAGGATTTTGTATCCAGGGCCCCGGATTAAGTCTGAGCTCGAGCGAATTCTTTCGGAGGTCCAGCTATCTTTTGAGCCGGAGCTGCGTCCTGTTTCAGAGGGGTCTACAGGATCGGCGGTTTTGACCAGCAGTGGGACTATGTCACTTCAGTGCGCACTGGCTGGATTGCCGGGGACGATCGTTTACCGTGCTCATTCGTTGACGTACGTTATTGGGCGCACCTTTGTGAAGATTCCGTATCTGGGGATCGCGAATATTTTGTTGGACCGTCCTTTCTATCCCGAGTTGATTCAAGGTGCAGCATCCGCAAATCGTTTGGCGGAGAGGATTACCGAGATGTTTTCGATCGAGGCCGTGGAGGAGGCCGAAGCGGGTGCTGAGGAATTGCGGCGGATTCTCTCGATGAACCGATACCTTGATCCCGCGGGATGGGTGAAGAGTCATCTGAACCCCCCTCGCCCGGGCGAAGCGGTGGAGATGATCGGTCCGCAGTAGGGAGAAGGAGCTTGCGGGCTATTAGACGAGTCCGTGGATTTCAGCAAACGGATCGTCGTTGCTGTCATTGTTCCATTTATACTCGGCTCTTAGGGCCACTTCTTTTGCGGTTTTTTCTCCGTAGATTTCCTGCACGAGACCCAGGGCCATATCCATTCCCGCCGAGACGCCTGAAGAGGTGAAGAATTTTCCGTCCTCCACCCAACGGGCTTTGGCTACCCAGTCCACCTCCGACCGTTGAGAGGTGACCCATTGCCAAGCGGCTTTGTTCGTCGTGGCGCGTTTGTGGTCGAGCTGCCCCGTTTTTGCCAGAAGGGCGGAACCGGTGCAGACCGTAGTTACGTATTGTGCAGTCTGGGAGAGTCGGTCGATCTCGCACAAAAGGGTGGGGTTCTCGACCTCGGTCCGGGTTCCTTTGCCCCCTGGAACTAAGAGAATGTCGACGCTCTCACAATCGGATAGGGCTCGCTCGGCAAGTGCGGTGGGACCTTGGCCACTTCTGACCGAACCCGTTTTTTCGGCGAGCATGACAAAATCGAACAAGTCGGGGAGGATCAAAAAGAAATCCAAAGGGCCGAATACGTCGAGGAGTTCGAAGCCGGGAAAGAGAACGGTCCCGACCGTGGGTTTAGGAGTAGATGAAGTCATGTCAGCAGGAATTTGCGCATCTTGTTGATTTGATTCTGCTGAGAGCCCATTCCAAAAGCGAGTGCAATTTGGATGAGCCAGAAGAGGGGCGAAGACAAAAAAAGCGGCCCGGATATCCGGGCCGCTTGGTAAAGGTGTTTGGTTCAACGAGATTCTCGCTTAGCTCTTGGCTGCGAGGTAGTTTTCGTTGGCCTTGCCCCAATCGATAACATTCCAGAAAGCGGAGATGTAGTCGGGGCGCTTGTTTTGATACTTCAGGTAGTAGGCGTGTTCCCAAACGTCGAGACCGATGACGGGGATCCCTGGGCATTCGACCGTACCCTTCATGAGAGGGCTATCCTGATTGGCGGTCGAGCAAACGCAGAGGCTGCCGTCTTCTTTCACGCTGAGCCAAGCCCATCCGCTGCCGAAGCGAGTCGTCGCAGCGGCGGTGAACTTTTCTTTGAAGCTTTCGAATCCGCCGAGTTCGCTTTCGATGGCGGCTGCGAGTTCACCAGTCGGCTCTCCGCCTCCGTTGGCACTCAGGGTCTTCCAGAAAAAGGCGTGGTTGGAGTGACCTCCACCGTTGTTGCGGACGGCGGTGCGCTTCTCTTCGGGAACTGCGGAGAGGTCGGCGATCAGGTCGTCGACGCACTTTTCGCCGAGAGGAGTTCCTTCGACGGCGCCATTGAGCTTAGTGACGTAGGTGTTGTGGTGCTTCGTATGATGGATCTCCATCGTCTGAGCATCGAAATGAGGCTCGAGAGCGTCATATGCGTAGGGAAGGTCTGGTAGTTCGTAAGCCATAATATTTCTTTCTTCTTTATTGGGTTTGATTGTCTGAAGTTCGTACGTTGTTCCGGGTAGTGCCGTTTCGTCAACTACACGGACCTTTTATTTTTTTCTCTTCTCAGCGAAAAATGCCTGAAGGAGGGCGTGACATTCCTCCGAGAGGACTCCGGAGGTCACGATTGGGTAGTGATTGAGAGTGCTGACCTCGCGAACATCTCCAGCCCCACCAAGGAAGCCCATTTTGGGGTCGGAGATGCCAAAGACAACTCGGCCGACCCGGCTCATGATCATTGCACCTGAGCACATCGGGCAGGGTTCTTTGGTGACGTAGAGGGTCATGGCGTTGAGGCGCTGGTCTCCGAGAAAACTCGCTGCCTGGGTGATGGCCAGAATTTCGGCATGGGCGGTGGGGTCCCCAGTCGATTCGACCTCATTGTGGGCGGATGCGACGATTTCCCCGTCCACAACCACCACGGCTCCGACCGGAACTTCGTCGGCCTTCCATGCCTCCAGTGCTTGGTTATAAGCCAAGCTCATAAAGAAGGCATCGTTGCGATCCAGTTGGGAGGGATATTTCTTTTCGAAGGGACAGTCCACAGGTCTAATTGGTTTTTGATTCAGAATTCTGAGGCTTACACCCTGATTTCATAAACCGCAAGAAGAGGGATTCATCGGTTTTTCGATGGCAAGTCGGTCGTTTGAATTCTCGAAAATTTACGAATTTCTTGATCTTCTGAGGGATAGATTCGAGGGAGTCCTTGACACCGAGCATATTTTTCCGCAACCACGGAAGGTAATAGTACATTATGCCAGACGATGAAGTAGAAGTTGAAGGGAAGATTGTGTCCGTCCTGCCCGGGACCATGTTTCGGGTTGAGCTGTCCAATGGGCACCGGGTTCTCGCCCACATCTCCGGTAAGCTGCGCAAGCACTTCATCAAGATCACAACGGGAGACACTGTGAAAATGGTGATGAGCCCATACGATCTCGACAAAGCCCGGATTACCTATCGGTTGAGGAATTCAAATTCCAACCGCAACGCACCGATCCGCAGCTACGGTCCGCGGAATCGAAAGCGGTAGAGAGAATAAGAGGCTTTTTGCCGATCCATGTAGGTCTGGAGAATTCTCCAAGCCTTTTCCTGAGCATTCGGCCTTGGGCGGTCAGAATGGGGTTCACCCGGATAGATCGGGCTACCGTGTTGACTCCGAAGGGTTTTGGTTTTTGCCTTTCTGCTTTCTCAATTACCTAACCCACTATTTATCGAATCTTTCGAAATCATGGCTATAGCAAACTCCATCATCGATACGGTCGGGAATACTCCGCTCGTCAAGATCAACAACCTGGCGAAGGACATTGACGCGGAGATTTACCTCAAGTGTGAATTTTTCAACCCGCTTGCCAGCGTCAAGGACCGCATTGGTCGTGCAATGATCGAAGCGGCAGAGCGCGACGGCAAGCTGAGCCAGGATAGCATCGTTATCGAGCCAACCTCTGGGAACACCGGCATCGCATTGGCTTTCGTCTGCGCTGCACGCGGTTATCGCCTGATTCTGGTCATGCCGGACTCCATGTCGACCGAGCGTCGCGTTCTCTTCCGTATGCTAGGCGCCGAGCTGGTTCTGACTCCGGGAGCGAAAGGGATGAACGGAGCGATTTTGAAGGCAGGTCAGCTCGTTGACGAGTATGGCGACAAGGCTTTCATGCCGCAGCAATTTGAAAACCCGGCAAACCCGGAAGCGCACCGCAAGACGACCGCCGAAGAAATCTGGGCGCATACCGAAGGAAAAATCGACGCCTTTGTGTCGGGTGTGGGAACCGGTGGCACGATCACGGGAGTCTCCAGTGTGATCAAGGAGCGTAAAGATCTCCTCACTGTGGCCGTTGAGCCGACGGCGAGCCCGGTTATTTCCGGAGGAAAGCCCGGACCGCACAAGATTCAGGGAATCGGAGCCGGATTTATTCCGAAGAATTGCGACACTTCGCTGATCGACGAGGTCATTACGGTTTCCAACGAAGATGCGGTCGAGACTGCCCAGCAGTTGGCTCTCTCGGACGGGATCCTCGGCGGAATTTCCACCGGCGCTAACGTTTTCGCCGCGATGCAACTCGCGAAAAAGGAAGGCATGGCTGGCAAGAAGATCGTCACGGTCGGATGCAGCTTCGGGGAGCGTTACCTGAGCACGATTCTCGCGTCGAAGGCACTCGAAGAGGTTCAGAACCTACCGACTTCCGAGCTTCCTGAGTAAGTTCGTTTTAGCATTTCCGAAAAAAGGCTCACCCTGTAGATGCGGGGTGAGCCTTTTTGTTCGAAAGATTTGATCTACGCCGAGCAGTCTCGTCAGAGACGCCGGACGATCGAAGTCGCAACTCCTTGGACGATGAGCTCATCAATCGGGTAGAGCTCGGGATAGTCCGGGTTTTCCGCCTTAAGGTAGGGGGTGGGGCTGCCGCTGCTGCGAACGAAGCGCTTGAGGGTGGTCTCTCCATCAATCAGAGCGGCTACGATATCGCCGTTCTTCGGTTCGCGGGTTTCCACGACCACCGTGTCGCCATCTTGGATGCCAGCATTGATCATGGATTCACCGCGCACGCGAATGGCGAAGGTCCGGCGATTGCGGCGTTGGCGGGCGGTGAAGGAATCAACCTGCAGCGTATCGATCTGCCCGCCCGATTCGACCCGATCCGGATAGCCGGCGGCGATATTTCCCATGACCGGGATATCGACCACATCCATGACGTTCTCGTCGTCATCGGCGAGGTTATCAGGAATGCGGAGCCGAAAGGCCCGAGCTTGATGGGGCTGACGTTCCAAGAACCCCTTTTTCTCCAAAGCTCTCAAGTGGCCGACGACCGCGTTGGTGCTTTTGAAGCCAAATTCTTGCTGAATCTCTCGAATACTGGGCCAGTAGCCCTGCTCGGTTGAGCGCTCCTGAATAAAGGTGAGAATCTGCTGTTGGCGGAAAGTGAGGTCCTTCATAGTGAACGTAAGGATACCTGAACATGTGGTCATGTCCAGCGCAAATCCTCCCCATTCAAGCACTTCTGAAGAATCGGGTGTATTCTTAGTAACCTGGTTAAAAATTCTTTACGGAAAAAGAATGGAAATCCGGGGCGGGAAACCGCGAAATCCGTGTCAATGGTTAGGAAATAGGGTTGAATTTCGTCGGTGGGATCGGGAGATTGGCTCGATGCCCGATGTTCGAGTGCGATTTGCGCCGAGTCCAACCGGTTTCTTTCACATTGGCAGTGCCCGTACGGCGCTGTTCAACTGGTTGTACGCGCGTCACTGTAATGGAATCTTTGTCCTCCGGATCGAGGATACCGACCATGAGCGGAATACTCCGGAAGCCCTGCGGGTGCTTCTTGAGGGTATGCGCTGGTTGGGTCTCGACTGGGATGAGGGGCCGGAAGTTGGTGGAGATAAGGGACCTTATTTCCAGAGCCAGCGGTCGGAGATTTATAAGGCGGCGGTTCAAAAGCTGCTGGATAACGGGCGCGCTTACGAGAAAGACGGAGCAGTTTTCTTCCGTCTGGAAGGCGAGCGGTACCGTGAGCACGATCAATACCTCGGCGAAGAGGTTGAGAAGGTGCGTGCGGAGCCGATGATTTTCGAGGATGCGATCCGCGGCCGCATTGAGCGGGTCGTGGACCGCGACTTTCCGATTGTCCGGGCCAATGGGGATCCGGTGTTTCACCTCGTGAACGTGGTGGATGACATTGAAATGGGCATCACCCACGTGATCCGGGGCGAGGACCATCTGGCTAACACTGCCCGCCATCTCGAACTCTTTTACGCGTTGGGCGCGAAGCCGCCCGTCTTTGCCCACCTCCCGCTGATCCTTAAGGATCCGGCAGTGGGGAAAGGGAAAATGAGCAAACGCGACCAGGGAGCTCTCATTGAGGAGTATCAAAACCGCCACTTTCTCGCGGAGGCGGTGCGGAACTTCCTCTGCCTGCTCGGCTGGAACCCGAAGGATGATCGTGAGATCATGCCGATTGGGGAGATTATCGAGAATTTCGATTTTCCCGGGATCCAGAAGGGAGCGGCCCGTTTTGATGAGGCGAAGCTTCGCCATATGAACGGTCACTACCTGCGCGAGCTGCCCGTTGAGTCTTACGCCTGGCTGGCCCGCCCGATTTTGGCCGGAGCTGGAATCATCGAGGAAGACGCGGACGAAGATTTCCTCCAGAAGGTTCTGGAACTTTGCCGGCCCAAGTTGGATCTCTTGGAGAATCTCGGGGACTACTGTGGCTTTTTCTTCACGCGGGACTATCCGATGGACGAGAAGGCACGGGCGAAAGTTGGGAAAAAGGCGGATCCTTCGGTCCTGGCCACTGAGCTCTTGGCCGAAGTCCGAGCCGAAGGAAGTAAAGGATCTGCAGGATTTGAGTTGGCGATAGAAAGGGCGGCTGAAAAGAACGACCGCAAATCTGGAGCCTATCGTCCACTGACCCGTTTCGCGGTGACTGGAAGTCTTTCCGGTCCAGACTTGGGGGCCATCATCGATCTTCTCGGTTTGGAGGAGGTCGCAGCGCGGCTGGAAAAGCTGGCCGCGGAAAAAGAGGAGGAAAATTCATGAGCGCAGAAGAGCATCAGGATTTCGTGCGACGGATCGTCGCCGACGATGTGGCTGCGGGGAAGTGTCCGGATGGGGTCGCAACGCGTTTCCCTCCGGAGCCGAACGGTTACCTGCACTTGGGGCACGCCAAATCGATCTGCCTGAATTTCGGGATCGCCGAAGAGTTTGGCGGACGCTGCAACTTGCGTTTCGACGATACGAATCCTGAGAAAGAGGACGAGGAATACGTCGAGTCGATCCGTCAGGACATCCGCTGGCTCGGGTTCGAGTGGGATCGGGAGTGCTTCGCCTCCGACTACTTCGAGCAACTCTTCGAGTGGGGATTGGCTCTGATCGACAAGGGTCATGCGTATGTCTGTGAGCTCAACGGCGAGGAAATCCGGCGCACCCGAGGGACCTTGACCGAGCCCGGCGAAGCGAGTCCCTATCGAGATCGTCCGGCAGCCGAGAGTCGGGATCTCTTTCAGCGGATGCGGGCCGGGGAGTTTCCCGACGGCTCGCGGGTGCTGCGGGCAAAGATCGACATGGCTCATCCGAATCTGAACCTGCGGGACCCTGTGCTCTACCGGATCCGGAGAGCCCACCATCACCGCACGGGAGATGCTTGGCCGATTTACCCGACCTACGACTACACCCACGGACAGAGCGATTCGATCGAGAAGATCACCCACTCGGTCTGTACCTTGGAGTTTGAAAATCACCGGCCGCTCTACGACTGGTTTATCGAGAAGCTCGAAATTTTCCCGTCGCGGCAATATGAGTTCGCCCGGTTGAACCTCGAGTACACCCTCATGAGCAAGCGGAGGCTGATCCAGCTCGTGACGGAGGGGCACGTTCGCGGTTGGGATGATCCCCGCCTGCCGACGCTTCGGGGAATTCGCCGCCGTGGTGTCCCCGCGGAAGCGATTCGTAACTTTTGCCGCACGATCGGCGTAACCAAATTCGATTCGGTGACGGATTACGCTCTCTTCGAGCACTGTGTCCGCGACGTCATGAACCGCGATTGCTCCCGGGCGATGGCGGTTCTGGATCCGATCCCGGTCACGATCACCAATTTCGGCGAAGACGAAGAGCTGGAAGTCGAGGCGGTTAACAATCCGGAGAAGCCGGAGGCTGGGGCTCGCAAGGTTCCGTTTTCAAATCGGATTTTCATCGAACGTTCGGATTTCATGGAAAATCCGCCGAAGAAGTTCTTCCGACTCTCTCCTGGTTCTGAAGTGCGTCTTCGCTATGCGTATGTGCTTCGCTGTGATGGGGTTGAGAAAGACGAGGCTGGCAATATCGTCGGTCTCACGGCCTCTGTGGACCGCGATACTCTCGGAAAGCAGCCCGAAGGGCGTAAAGTGAAAGGGGTGATCCACTGGGTCTCGCAGCAGCATGCGATTCCGGCCGAAGTCCGCCTTTACGACCGTCTCTACTCGGTGCCCAACCCTGGTGCGGAGCGGGATCCAGTCGAGGACCTGAATCCGGAGTCCCTCAAGATCATCGAGGGCTATTTGGAGCCGTCCCTAGGAGAGATTCCGAATGGGGAAAGCGTTCAGTTTGAGCGGACGGGCTACTTTGCCCGTGACCCGGATTCCAGCCCGGATCGTCCTGTTTTTAACCGGACGGTCACCCTTAAGGACTCGTGGGGAAAGAAAAAATAGGGAAAAGGGGAGAGGATAGGACAAAAGCACTCGTTTTATGAAGAGCGACTTCCAGTTTTTTTGGGGTTTTGTTAATCTTCTGGTAAGCAAGGTATTGCGAAATCTGATTTGATCCTCTATTTCTTTTAATGAGAATGGGATACTTATTGAAACTAATTGGTCTGACTGGGCTGTATTTTCTCAGTGGGCAGATTGGTTGGTTGTTTCCCGACGCTTTTTACACAATCACGCCTCTCTGGCTTCCAGGAGGGGTGGGACTGGTCTTTCTCTACTTCCTGGGTTACCGTTATTTCCCAGCGATATGGATCGGTCTCTTTGTCCTGAATCTTTTCCACGGGAATATGGGGCATGGATTTGCGGCCCTGACGGCGACGGGGACGACCCTGGCGACGCTGACCGCTGTGGTTCTTCTGCGAAATCGGGATTTCCACTCGTCGCTGAATCGGGTGCGGGACCTTTTCCCGCTAATCTATTCGGTCATCATCCTCTCATCGCTCTCGGCGCTGACCGGAGCCTTGGGCGTTTTCAATTTTACGGATTCTGACGAGCTCGTCTTTTTTGAAGTCTTTTCGACTTGGTGGGTCGGTGAGGCGATCGGCGGACTGATTATTGGTTCCCTCGGATTTGTCTGGTGGGGCAACCCGCAGTTTGGGCGTCAACGCCGGTTGGAGTTGGCCTCCTTGATCGTCGGGGTGATTGGGATCAGCGTCCTGTGCTTTTATAATGATAACGCCGACCCTGTAGAGCGGTTCCAGTTCTCGTTTATCGTATTTCCCTCCCTGGTTTGGGCAGCTTTGCGGTTTGGACCTCATGGAACCACCTTGGTCACCTTGTTGATTACTGTGATTGCCCTCCTTGGAACGGTTCAGGATTACGGGTTGTTCAGTTTTGCCTCTCCCTCGCAGAGGCTCTTTCTCCTCCAGAGTTATCTCGCGGTCATTTCGCTGACCGGCCTCGTGCTCAGTTCGTCGTCGACGGAGCAGAGTGAGAATGAGGAAGCGCTCCGGATTGCCAACGATTCGCTCGAAGACTCGGTCCGCTCCTTTTCGGAGACCGCTCGTGAAGCTCGCAAAGCCAATCAGAAGAAGAGCGAGTTCCTCGCCCTGATGAGCCACGAACTCCGCAATCCTCTGAACGGGGTCGTCGGTTTCACCAGTCTGCTGATGAACACGGATCTGACCCGTGCCCAGCGTGACCACATCAGAATGATTCACTCCAGCGGCGAAACGCTGTTGGGGATGATCGATGAGATTCTTGATTTCAACCGCATCGAAACCAATCGTCCGGAGTTGGACGAAACCCCATTCTCCATGCGCAGACTCGTTGGGGAGGTTGCCGACACTTTCCGCTTTCATTCAGATCGTAAGTCAGTCGCGCTTGAGCTGGATTATCCCGAAAACCTCTCTGATTTCGTGATCGGAGATCACCAGCGCATCCGCCAAGTGCTCAACAACCTTGTCGGGAATGCGGTTAAATTCACTGATGAGGGATCGGTCGTGATCCGCGTTTCCGAAGAAAAAATCCCGGGTAAGGACGGCTCTCTGAAAATGAAAATTGCCGTCGTTGATACCGGAATCGGAATCGAAAAGGAGGAGGCGGATCGGCTCTTCGCTCCATTCTCCCAGGCCAACCAGACGATCGCGGGCCGGTTTGGCGGCACGGGTCTCGGACTTGTGATCTCCAAGAACCTGAGCGATGTCCTCGGGGCCTCGATCACGTTGGAAAGCGAACCCGGCGAGGGTTCTACCTTTTTCTTTACGGTGCCTCTCATTGAGACGAGTTCGAGCGAAGTTCTGGCGAAAGAGGAACAAGAGCATTCCGAGTATCCGATGGAGCGCTTTCCCTCCCTGCCGGCTCAGCGGATTCTTATCGCCGAAGACAACTCCACGAACCAGCGAGTGGTTCAGCAGTTGCTGGATCGTCTCGGTCATGCTTCCCGGGTGGCCCGCGATGGCCGGGAGGCCCTGGACCTTCTTAAGAAGGAGCGTTTTGACGTAGTTCTTCTCGATATTCGGATGCCGGGCATTGATGGTTACGCCGTGGCCCGGGCCGTCCGCGAAGGCAAGTGCGGTCTCGACCTGCGTTCTCTTCCGATTGTCGCCGTGACGGCTCATGCAATGGCCGAGGATAAAGAGAAGACCCGCGAAGCGGGTATGAACGGGCACTTGACCAAGCCCTTCGACCTCGAAAAGTTGGCCAAAGTCTTGGCGGAGGTAGTCGGCTCTAGTGAAGAATCGAAATCGGCCTGATTCTCGGTGCGGACAGTAGGGTTTCAGGCTCCGGATTCTCTTTATTCCCGTGGTGACAAGCGCACCGGGATTGTGTCATGATCCTCACTTTCGATGTCCAACGGATTGCCTCAAGATAACTTTCCCGAACACGTCGCCATCATCATGGACGGCAACGGTCGGTGGGCTCGTAAACGCTTCCTGCCCCGCATTGAGGGGCATCGCCAAGGAGTGAAGAACGTCCGCAAGCTCTTGGAGTCACTCGGCGATTCGCCGATTCGGTATCTGACTCTTTTTGCCTTCAGTGTTGAAAACTGGCAACGCCCGAAGGAGGAGGTCAATGCTCTCATGGATCTCTTGAAGCAATTTCTGCGTCGGGAGTCCCGCTTATTGGTGAAGAATCGGATTCGCTTGGAAACGATCGGTCGCCGGGATGAATTGCCCGAAGAGGTTCAGCGAGAACTCGACCGGGTCAAACAAGAGACTTCTGAGTTCGACGAGCATGTTCTGACGCTTGCCCTGAATTATGGATCCAGGACGGAGGTCTTTGATGCGACTCGACGCATTGCCGAGGACCTTGCTTCAGGGGCAATCACGGAGTCTCCGACCGAATGGGAGGATTATCGAAAATATCTTTATACGGGGCACATGCCCGATCCCGACCTCATTATCCGGACTTCCGGAGAGTGGCGGGTCAGCAATTTTCTACTTCTTCAAGGGGCGTACGCAGAGCTTTATTTCTGCGAAATCCCTTGGCCTGAGTTCACCATCCATCACTTCAACGAAGCCTTGGCTTCCTATTCGCAAAGAGAGCGCCGCTTTGGACGTGTCCCGGCCTCTCCCGCGGAAGTTTGACCGAGCTGCGCCCCCGGGCGCCAACCCTCCAAGCAATTGAAACAACGCATTATCACCACGATCGTTCTCTGGCTCGTCATCATCGGAATGCTCACGCTTTTCCGTATTTACGGTGGCTTGGCTCTCATCCTTCTCCTCTCAGGCCTCGCCCAATACGAGACCTACGGGCTTCTCTCTCGCACCGGCGGTGAACCCCGAAGGGTCGAGGGCGTGGTCCTCGGCTCGATCTTTATGATCCTGGTCGCGGGGATTTCCCTGTGTGGCTATGGTGCCGTGGCGTACCCTGCAGCTCTGGGAATCATCCTCCCGATTTTGGTTACGGTAGTGATGTTGCAAACACCGGTGCATCAGCTGGCCCGACGCCTCTTCCCGACTCTTACCGGCTTTTTGTTGGTCCCTGCCTGCTTGGCCTTCTTTGCACTCTTGTCGACCTTGCCGACTGTCGAGCCTGCGCAAGGACTCTTCCTCGCTGTCTGGGTTGTGGCGGTGGCCAAATTCTCGGATGTAGGGGCGCTCTTGATTGGTAGCCGCATCGGCCGCCGCCCGCTGGCTCCGGCCTACAGTCCCAAGAAAACCATTGAAGGGGCGTTGGGAGGAGTTGCCACTTCCGCTTTGGTCGGTTGCCTGCTGCCGATTCTCTTTCCCTCGCTCGCCCCGGAGGGCATGTCTTTTATCCTCTGTCTTTTCCTGGGAATCATTCTTGGAGCCGTGGCCATCATTTCCGATTTGCTCGGCTCTGCCATGAAGCGGATCGCCAACGTCAAAGACAGCGGAACGAAAATCCCTGGGATCGGCGGGGGCCTGGACCTAGTCGACAGCCTCCTCTTTACCGGACCTCTCGGTTACGCGGTGCTGGTGCTGGTGTTGTAAGGTAGTAACGCAACCATTCGTCGGGTTTTGTTTCCGACGGAAGGATTGAAGTGGGTTCGTTGTCTCGGAGGAACTCTGTAGAAACGGCTGTCGCCGTTCCTCTCCATTGATCGGTGGTTAAGGATTTGCGAAAATTGGGAGCGGAATGGCGATAGCCATTTCGTCGGCAAAGGGGTGGGAATTCCTTAATTCTCGGAGGAGCCTGCAGAAACGGCTCTCGCCGTTCCTCTCCAATGAACGGGGATTAAGGATTCGCGGAATGTGGGAGCGGAATGGCGATAGCCATTTTGATTGGGCTTCCGTCGTCATCCTACGGGTCAACTCGGCGGAAAATTTGAACCTTGCGAGCAGCTCTGAAAATGAACAATTTTCGTGAATGGCTTCTCCCGATCCAGATCGGCGAAAACCCTGGAAAGGTCGATTAGTTCGGTTGCAGCCGGAGTTCTATCGCGGTGCGGCTGGGGTTCACTGGACGATGACGATGCAAGGGCGACGAACGGGTTGGCTTTCGGATGAACTTCATTTGGCGACAAGAGAAATTCTTTTCCATGCTTTATGTCGGCAGCGTTTGGCCTGCCCCATTTATTGCCTGATGCCGGATCATGCTCACTTCCTCTGGATTGGGATCTCGGATCATTCCGACCAGGAGTCAGCGGTCGAGCAATTCCGTCGCGATTGGAATCGGATCTTGTCGCCATTTGTATTGGAACGGCAGCCATTCGATGACGTTCTCAGAGGGGCTGACCGAGAGCGTGATGCCTTGAGCTCAGTTCGCCACTATATTCAGGAGAATCCCGTGCGGAAGGGGCTGGTTGATCATTTTCAGGATTGGCCGTATCTCGGCTCTTGCTTTCCCGGGTATCCCAAGTTGGATCCCCGTAGCTACCATTTTAGGACGAATTTCTGGAAGGCCTACAAAGAGCAGACGTATCTTTAGCCGTGAGAGGATTGCGCTGCTTATTGGAGCGTAATGGCGAAAGCCATTTCGTCGGCAAAGGGCGAGGTAGTTCTTTAATTCTCGGAGGGAAACCTGAAGAAACGGCTGTCGCCGTTCCTCTCCCTTGATCGGTGGTTTAAGATTCACCGAAGGTGGGAATGGAATCGACGACAAGATCAGCCGATCATAGATACGCCGTTTTCTCAATAGCGCGCAAAGGCGCTTTTGTCGTTGGCCTTCATGTAGGCCTCGTCCTGATCGATCATTCCGGTGTTGAGAAGTTCCCGCAGGGAGGCGTCGAGGGAGATCATTCCATCGTCGCGATTCTGATCGATGATATTCTTGATCGAGGCGAGGGAATTCTGGCGGATCGAGTTCGGTAGGGATTGGTGGTAGCCGAGGATTTCAAAGGCTGGTACCAAGCCGCCACCTTGGGCGCGACAGAGAATTTGGGAGACCACCCCGCGAAGCGATTCAGAGAGGAGGATTCGGATCTGGTCCTGCTCGTCAGCAGGGAAAGCGTCAATAATGCGGTCGATGGTCTTCGCCGCACTGTTGGTGTGGACGGTGGCGAAGACGAGCATACCCATCGATGCACAGCTCAGAGCGAGTCGCATGGTTTCACAATCGCGCAGCTCCCCGATGAGGATGACGTCTGGGTCGGCTCGCATCGCACTGCGGAGTCCTGAAGCGTAGCTTTTCGTGTGCTCAGTGACTTCGCGATGGATGAAGGTGCTCTTCTTGTTCGTATGGGTGAACTCAACTGGATCCTCGAGGGTGATGATCTCTTTGCACTGGTTCTCGTTGATGTGATTGAGGATCGCCGCGAGTGTTGTGGATTTCCCACTACCGGTCGGCCCCGTTACCAGCACGAGCCCGCTTTTCTGGGTAGCGAGCGGTTTGAGAGCTTTCGGTAGGCCAAGGTCGTCGACCGAGCGGATGTCGTTCGGGATCTGCCGGAGGACGGCTGCCGGGCCCCAGTGGTTGCGGAAAAGATTCGTGCGGAAGCGAGCTTTGTCCGGGATCTCGTAGGCGATGTCGACATCGCGTCCTTCGAGAAACTGCTCCATCCGGTATGGGGGGATGAACTCTTGCAGGAGTCCTTCCATCAGTTCGTCGTTGAAGGATTCATAGTCCAGTTCGCGGATCTCTCCGCCTACCCGGATTTTTGGGGGAGCTCCCACAGAAAGGTGGAGGTCGGAACCTCCCTGCTGAAGCATTTCTTCGAGAAGTGTATCAATTTCAGCCATGGGTATTGCAGTGTAGCCTTAAGATTGTCCGAGAAGGTTAGGGTCTTTGATGTTGCTGAGAGCGGTCTCCCAACTGATCTGCCCGGTTTCGAAAAGTTCGACGATGGATTCGTCCATCGTTCGCATTCCGTGTTTGCGTCCGGTCTGCATCGCACTGTCGAGTCCGGCTTCCTTGCCCTCGCGCATGATGTTGGCCGTTGCGGAGGTGTTGACCATCAACTCGCTGGCGAGGACGAGGCCTCCGTCCGTGGATGGAATCAGTCGCTGACAGATGACGCCTCGCAGGGAGTCGGCAACCATGGTCCGGATCTGTCGTTGCTGAATCGGGGGGAAGACGTCGATGAGGCGGTTTAGGGTCGTGGCGGAATCCCGGGTGTGTAGGGTTCCGATGACCAAGTGGCCGGTTTCAGCAGCGGTCACCGCCATCTCGATGGTTTCCAAGTCGCGCATTTCTCCGACAACGATGATGTCGGGGTCTTCACGGAGGGAGGATGCCAAGGCCTCGTCGAAGGAGCGGGTGTGCTTCCCAACTTGACGTTGGGTGACGATCGATTTCTTCGACTGCTGGATGATCTCGATCGGATCTTCAATGGTGATTATGTGTTCCTGACGGGTCTCGTTCAGCTCGTTGACCAAGCAGGAGAGGGTGGTCGTTTTCCCGCACCCGACTGGACCGGCGATGAGGATCATCCCATTGTGATAGGAGAGGAGTTCGCGAATCTTTTCGGCGTTGGGGAATCCCAGTTCTTCGAGGGAGGCTGATTCCGCGCGCGGCATGTGGTAGACCGCGGAAATCCCGTATTCGTGCCGCATTAGGTTCACGCGGAGACGCAGCTGGCTCCCCCCTTCCATTTCCTTGAGGGGGAGGGCGTAGTCCACCTCCCAGTTTTCATCAAACAGCTTGCGCTTTTCGTCGGCGAGGAGGATGAGATTCATCCGTTCGGCGATCTCGGGATCCAAGGTCTCTTCGGAGAGATACTGGATTTGCCGATGAAAGCGTATCCGTGGCCGGGCGTTGGAAGTCACATGGAGGTCGCTGACCCCTTCGGAAACACAGGATTCGATCCAGCCCCGCATTGCGGTTTTCAGATCCTCGTCATCCATCTTGGCCCACTCGGCGAAGTCTGGCAGAACGCCGTGGAATTCGGCGGAGTCGAGTACGGGAAGAGGAGGTGCTTCATCGCCCCGGGCGGAGTGCTTCCGGGCCTCTTTGATGGCTTTCTTGATGAAGCTCTGATCTTCGATCCAGCCGGAATCGGTAAGCATTGTGCCCAGATCTTCGAGATCGATTTTCGCGTAGATGCTGCGAAGGGCGCCGTGAATTTGTTCGGGGCTCAGAATATTCTCTTCCGAGCATTGGTGAAAAAACCAATGGAGATCTTTCCTCATGGATCAGTAGTGGGTTCAGTAAGCAGAGTTAAAGTTTGCGGCTGTGGCGTCCTTCGTAGCGAAGTTTGCCGGGGCCCGCTTTCAGAACAAGAATGGCTTTGCCGGTTTCTTGAACTTTCTCAAACTGGCGACCGACGGCGGCGAAGATATCTGCTGCCTCTCCGAAAATCTGGGTGCTCATTCCGTTCGTGGAGAAGGTGATCGATTCTTCCTGCTCGAGATCATCGAGGAAGGCCAGAACCACAGATTCGTAATCGTCGGTGAGCGGATATAGGGAGATTTCGACGGTTGCCTGCATGAGCGACTAGATTTGTAAGACTTCTTCACCGTGTCAAAGTGAATGCTTTCTTTCCTGAGAATCATTTTCGGTTTCCAGAGCTGGCTGAGGATGCACTTTGGGGAGCGGGGAAAGCCTTTGGTTTTGTTTTACTTTTCGGAGGAAGGGCGTCATTGTATTTAGGTTATGTTGGGATTTATTCAAAATTTGGGAGCCATGGAGATCTTCTTGATCCTCCTGATCGTGTTATTGCTTTTTGGTGCAAAGCGCCTTCCGGAATTGTCCCGTTCCATGGGTAAGTCCTTGAGAGAGTTCAAGAAAGCGACCTCAGAGGTCGAAGATGACTTCCGCAAGGCCATGAACGAAGAGCCTGAGAAGGAGAAGTCTGAGAAGCCGAAAGAGTCGTCCCCGAAGATGGCTGTGCCGACCCCACGTTCTGAGACTGCGCCCATGGCCGATCCGGTTCCTGTCGCTACGGGGGATGCCAAGCCGGACTCTGAGGACTCGGAAAAGAAGGCCTGAGGTTTCGTTTTACCGGGAAATGGTCGCTGGATTGGGCGTCATTTTTACGGGGTTTTTAGGGGCTGAAACTGGCCCTTCTTCTGGGAGCTTGGGGGAACTGGAATAGGTTTCTCTGCGGGAGGACTATTTCTAGGTCCCTTACCTTAGTAGCTGTCTGATCGGAGATAGCACTCCTCGCGATATTGAGGGGATTTATTGGTTTCACGGACCGACTTCTCGGTGGATATCTGCAATACTTTATCCTTCAGGCAGAGGGGGGGTATATTCCCGAAAGGAGATCCGTCGACAGCTGTTCGACGGACTGCAAGGAGTCGGGACGCTTTGATGCGTTTACGAGAGGAACGACAATGCCGATTCTTCGGCGAGCGGTAGCTGGCATTCAAAGAATGCCGAGTAGAGAGGCGAGGCGTCCCATCCGTAGATTGCAGAAAGAATGATGAAAGGCTTGGGCTCTGCTGAACTCCGCGAGAGCCTGAATGATGATCAGGGCAACGGGAAGAATGTCGGCGCGAGTCGGGGGCAGCCCGGGATAGTTTTGACGCTCGGCCAGAGGAAGGGCTGAAAGAGTAGCTTCGATTCGTTGGATCTCGTCGATCGGAATTCGTTGGGATTGCTCCTTCAGAGAGATTCCTTTTTCGGTTGCGAGAAGAAGACGGGTGATGGTGAAGGCTCCTCCGGTCCCCCAGTGCATACAGTCGGTGGGTAGGGGATCGGCGGGCAGGTGCCGACGAAAGGTTTCGAGGCAGTGACTGCGGATCGCTTCCTTTGCTGAGGGTGAGACCGGGGCTGTTGCATCGGGAAGACAGCGGTTTAGCATGCGCACTGCACCGAGTTGCATGCTGGTGATCTTCTCGATTCGGCCATGATTGCGGAAGATCCATTCCAAGCTTCCCCCTCCAAGGTCGCTGACGGTGTAAGGCGCCATGGCATTCACGGCTGGCTCCTGGGCGATGCCATTGGCGATGCCCTGAGCTTCTTCCTCGCCGGTGAGAATGGCGAGGGGGAGGCCAGTTTGTTCGACTACCTTTTGGGTAAACTCTTTTCGGTTCTCCGCGTCCCGAACGGCGCTTGTGGAAAGAACCTGAATGGTTTCTAGACCCAGCTCGCGGGTTTGTTCCAGGAGTCCGCGGATCGCGAGAGCGGATTGCTCCATCGCCACCTCAGTGAACCGTGGAGGCTCGGAGTACATTCCTTCGCTGATCCGGCACTCGGCGGTCTGATCAAAAAGGATCTTCATTCCCTCGGCTGTGCGCTCTCCTGCGAGGATTTTAATCGTGTTACTGCCAACGTCGATGACGCCTGCCCGGGAAGGATGACTATCCTCGTTCTTCATAGATCAAAGGTCTTCGGGGCGATGAGAACGACGAACTCGCCCTTTCGGGCACGAGAGAGGACGGACTGTCGAACATCCGCTGCGCGACCGGTCGCGGTCGTTTCAAACTTTTTGGTCAGCTCCCGCGAAACAGAGAGGATTCGTTCTTCGCCGAGAACGTCGACGATTTCATCGAGGAATTTTTCGATGCGGTGGACCGACTCGTAGACAACTAGAGTCGAGGGGAAGTCGAGGTGCTCCTCCAGAAAGCGTCGCCGGGCCGCTGATTTGGGTGGGAGAAAACCGCAGAAGTAAAAGCGGTCGGAGGGGAGGCCGCTCGCCGCGATGGCGGCAACGATCGCGCAGGGTCCAGGGACGACGCTGATCGGGATTCCCGCTTTCTGGCAGGCGCGAACCAAGCGAAAACCTGGATCGCTGATGGTCGGCGTTCCCGCATCCGAGACGACGGCTACCGTCTGCCCGGTGAGAAGATCCTCCACGAGCTCTTGGGCGCGAACGGTCTCATTCTCGTTCCGATAAGAAACCAGTTTCGGCCTTTCGATTCCGACGTGTGCGAGGAGGCTGCCGGTAACCCGGGTGTCTTCGCACGCGATGATTTGGACCTCGCTGAGGACTTCGCGAGCCCGGGGGCTTAAATCCCCCAGATTCCCGATCGGAGTGGATACGACGTAAAGAGTTCCGGTCGCGGATGAATCCGAGTCCACCATGTCTTCCTCAAAGGATCAGAACGGGTTCGTCGGGGAAGGGGTGGATCGGAGACGAAGCCCGAGAGTGATCGAATGCGCTACGATTATCCGCCGAACCCAGGCATTTGACCTTCCCAGGAGGCAGGTCGAGACCAAGGTATGGTCGAGTCATCCTCGGTCTTCGCCGTGCAGCCCGTAAAGAGGGCGGCCACGGAAGAGGCGAGAATGAAGGAGATGATAAGTCGGCGAACCGTAGCGGATTTAATCATTTGCGGTAGGTGTAGACTGACCCGGACTTCAGGGCTTCGGCGAAGACTGAATCCGGAAGGATTTCCGCTACGATGTAGTCGGGGTAAACTCCCCGTAGCTTAAGATTTGCAATGGGGGAGCCGTCCCGGTTGACGGTCATTGTGGTGACGCCAGCAAACTCGTCGCTGGAGCTAGGGCTCAACACGACAAGACCCCGGTCAAGATTGATCGACTTTACCCGAACTTGATTGGGGGAGAGGGGACTCGTGGAGCTGGTCGAAGTGCTTGCCAGGGCAGCTCCAAGAGGATTGTCGGAGAGGCGTGCGATTTCGCTGCGGGCAGCGGCCAACTGTTCCTTGAGCTTCGCAACCTCGGCACTGTTATCCGGGGTTTCCTCAGCGGCGCTGGCGGTGACGGTGGTCGAGCCTCCGTCGCCCAGCTGTTCGACGCGGCGGGCGAGAGCGCGTTTTTCTTCTTCAACCGTTTCGATTTGCTGGCTGAGTTCGAACTTCTCTTTGTTAACGCGAATGAGGTCGCTACGGACGGTCTTCAGCTCGGCGGTTAGGCGCTGCGCGACTTGTTCCGAGTCTCCCATGTTGCCCTTGAGGTCTTCGAGATCGCGCTGAGTGTTGCGAAGCTTCTGGTTGGTTGCGCGGAGTTGGTCTTCCGTTGCAGTCAGTTCTTCACTGGTCGATGTCAGGCGCTGATCGAAGCTCTTGGCCCGGGCTTGGGTTTCGCGGAGCTCGCTTTGCGTTTGGTTCAAATCGTTCATTCCCTTGGTGATCACCTTGGAAAGCGGTTGATCCGGGATGTTGAGTTGCTTGCCAGCATCCTGGTAAGCGGTGTTGATCGCAGACAGTTCATCCTTGTTCAGAAACCACATGGTTCCGATTGCGATGATGACCGCGAGTGTAACGATTCGGAGGATAAGGGACAGGGCTTTCATTAGCAGATCTTCGTTTCGGTTAAAGGAGTAAGTAAATAGGCTTCTTCTGAGCCTGTCAATGTATCAGGAATGTCGGAAACTGCTTTCCGCGGGCGATGACGGAGCAGAATCTTGCTCAATGTCCGGACGATTGACGGAGAGTTGCTCGAGAATCTTGTAGATCCATTCTTCCTTGCCGGCGAGACCGAGCTCGTCGGCGAGGTCTGCGACGGATTTCCAAGTGCCGGTTTGATCGGCGAGGCGGTCAGCGACCTTCCGTTGAACGTCGAGAACGGAGGCGGCGGCTTTCTTGCCGGCCTCGACGCCCGGTTGGTGGTAGGCGTTGATTCCGACGAGTGAGGCGTAGAATCCGACAGCGCGTTCAAAGAGGGCGATGAGCATGCCGACGTAGGAAGGGGTGACGTCGTCGATGGTCATGGAGATGGAGGCGCGACCGTTGTCCGAGAGAGCCTCACGGGTGCCGAGATAGAAGCCGTGGAGGAAGTCACCGCTGGTGACCTTTTCATCGACCTCGATCGAGTCAGATCCGGCGCGAGCCTGGAGGACCTGAATGAAGACGGCGAAGAAATTGGGCACCCCGTCGCGCAGTTGCTGGACGTAGGCGTGCTGGTCGGTGGAACCCTTGTTCCCGTAGACGGCAATTCCCTGGTGGACGACATTGCCTTCCAGGTCCTTTTCCTTGCCGAGCGACTCCATGACGAGTTGCTGTAGGTACTTGGAGAAGAGGCTGAGGCGATCCTTGTAGGGAAGGACGACCATGTCCTTCTCACCTTTGCCCCCGGTTTCGTGGAGCCACATGAGGGCGAGGAGGGCGGCCGGGTTGCGAAGGGTTTCACGCACGCGAGTTGCTTCGTCCATGGCGGCGGCCCCAGAGAGGATGCCGTCGATGTCGATGCCTTGGAGGGCGGCGGGGAGGAGACCGACGGGGCCGGTTTCGCTGGTCCGTCCGCCGACCCAGTCCCACATTGGGAAGCGTGCGAGCCAACCCGCCGATTCCGCGTGTTTGTCGAGCTTGCTTCCTTCTCCGGTGACGGCGACAGCGTGTTTGGCGAAGTCGAGTCCGGCGTTCTTCCAGGCGTGCTCGGCCTCGAGCATCCCATTGCGGGTTTCGGGAGTTCCGCCCGATTTGGAAATGACTACGGCCAGCGTCCTGTCGAGCTTCCCTGCGAGAGTCGAAAGGGTGAGATCCATTCCGGCCGGATCCGTGTTGTCGAAGAAATGGGGGACGAGTGCGTCGCCGGTCGGGTTGCCGAGAGCGGCCGCGACAAATTGCGGGCCGAGGGCCGACCCTCCGATGCCGATGACGAGAAGGTTTTCAAATTTTCCACCCTGACCGGAGATCGAGCCGTCGTGAACTTTGTGGCTGAACTCGTGAATCGCTTTCAGGGTCTCGCGGATGGACTCAGCCGTCTCGGCGTCGGGAGCGAGTTCCGCGTTGCGCAACCAGTAGTGGCCGACTTGGCGGTTTTCGTCCGGGTTGGCAATTGCACCTGCCTCCAGGGCTTCCATGTCGTCGAAGGCCTTCTGAATCTGGCTTTCGTGCTCGGACAGAAATTCGTCCGAAAAGGGAACGCGGCTGACATCGAGGGAGAAGTTCAGCTCAGGAAGGCGGAGGAAGTATTGGTTTAGGCGGTTCCAGTCCATGGTTATATTCTTGATTTTAATTTGAAACGTTAAATGGTGACGGGATCGGCTCCCGGATAGAGGTCGGCGTCGGTTACCGCTCCCTCTGAAGCGGAAGAAACGAGTTTGGCGTATTTGGCGAGGGTGCCGCGGGTGGCTGCGGGGGGAGGCTGTTTCCAGTTCTGGCGGCGTTTCGCGATCTCCTCATCGGAAATGTTCAGATTGATCTCGTTGCTTTCGGCGTCGATGGTGATGGGATCACCATTTTCGACGAGACCGATGAGGCCTCCGGTTGCGGCTTCCGGGGTGATATGGCCGACGACGAATCCGTGGCTCCCCCCCGAGAAACGGCCGTCGGTGATCAGAGCGACGGTTTTGCCGAGGCCCTTTCCCATAACCGCGGAAGTGGGTGCGAGCATTTCGCGCATACCGGGCCCCCCCTTGGGGCCTTCGTAGCGGACGACGACGACATGGCCCGCTTGGACGTCGCCGGAGAGGATTCCTTGGAGGGCGTCTTCCTCCGATTCATAGACGATGGCCTTGCCCGAAAATTGCAGCCCTTCTTTCCCGGAAATCTTTGCGACGGCTCCTTCTTCGGCGAGGTTGCCGCGGAGGATGCGGAGGTGACTGTCTTTCTTGATAGGCTGATCGATTGGGTAAACGACATCTTGATCGTCGGCGTAGGGGCCGACCTCGGCAAGGTTCTCGGCCATCGTCTTGCCGGTGACGGTCAGGCAATCCCCATGGAGGAGCCCCGCGTCGAGAAGCATCTTCAGGAGTGGGGTGAGACCTCCGATTCGGGAGAAATGGGCCATGTTGTACTTGCCGCTTGGCTTCAGGTCGCAGACGACCGGAACGCGCTTTCCGATTTCCGAAAAGTCGTCGATGGTCAGCGGCACACCCGCAGTGTTGGCGATCGCGAGCAGGTGGAGGACGGCGTTGGTCGATCCTCCGAGAGCAATGGTTACGGTGATCGCGTTTTCAAAAGCTTGGCGGGTCATGATATCGCGGGGACGGATGCCCGATTCGATCATGGCCATGACCGCTTTACCGGCCTTCGTGCAGTCTTCTCGCTTCTCTTCGCCGACGGCGAGCTGGGCGGAACTGTTGGGCAGGCTCATCCCCATGGCTTCGATGGCGGAGGCCATCGTATTGGCGGTATACATCCCTCCGCACGAGCCCGGTCCCGGGATCGCGCAGGATTCGATCTCCTTGAGTTCTTCGCAGGAAAGGTTGTTGCCAGCGTGCTGGCCCACCGCTTCGAAAACCGAGACGATGTCGACCGGCTTCTCCCTGTGGACGCCTGGTAGAATCGTTCCACCGTAGACGAAAACTGCCGGACGGTTGAGGCGGGCGATCGCCATCATGCAACCGGGCATGTTCTTGTCACAGCCACCGATGGCCACGAGGCCGTCAAATCCTTCCGCGCCCATAACCGTCTCGATCGAGTCGGCGATGACTTCCCGTGAGACGAGGGAGTAGCGCATGCCTTTGGTCCCCATCGAGATCCCGTCGGAGACCGTGATCGTCCCGAAAATGACTGATTTGCCCTCGGCTTCATCGACGCCCTTTCCGCTTTCACGGGCGAGTTCGTCGATATGCATGTTGCAGGGTGTGACCATGCTCCAGGTCGAAGCGATTCCCACAAGAGGCTTTTGGAAATCCTCGTCTTCAAAGCCGACGGCACGCAGCATTGAGCGGTTGGGGGCACGGTCGCTACCGTCAACGACTTTGGAGGAATAGGGACGCTTGTTGATGTCAGAAGGCATGGTCGCAGGGCACTATGAGTTTCGGCCTGAACTACCGCAAGTTTTAAGCGGAGGGGCGGATTTGGCGGGTTTGAGCCTCGAGGATGGGTAGTTTTGTCGAAATCAGAGTGATTCGGGTGAATCCGCTTTGCTGACCCGCAGTTCGGGGCCATTCGAGTCTTCGACGGTGATCCGTTCTCCGGCCTTGATATACCCGAGCGTGGAGATTGCGGTCTGCTCAACGCCGTCGATCAGCACCTTGCCGATCGGTTTCAGGTCGGTGATGACTGTTCCATATCGGGAGAAGGTTTTCGTTGTCGGAGCTTTTTTCGCTGGGGCAGGATAGGTAAGGATTACCTCGTCTCTCACGGGGAACCAGAACGCCCACTGATAGATCGTCCAGAGAATCGCGCCTACCAGGATGAAATCATAAGAAAGAAAAGCGCCTCCGAATGAGAAAACGATGATTAGGAGGAGAATCAGGTAGGATTTCCCTACAGGGAAGGGGAGAGCGATGAGGATCAGTTGCAGCAGGGCGAAGAAGAGAAACATCCGGAGGAGGATCCCCCAAGGCCGACGCCATTGTTTGCCCAGACGTGGGTCTTTTCGGGTGGCGAGCCAGAGCAGAAGAATCGTGAGAGCGTAGACAAACAGTCCGATGAGGGTGTCGTTCACGGTTGAGGAGTGGCCGGGGGTCGGAATTCGAAAGTTTGGAGATGAGGTGGCGGGCTGGCCTCACTTGGCTCGACGGATCAGTTCTCGCCAGGCGGTTCGTTGGGATCTCGGTCACCTCCGTCTTTCCGTCCTTTTCGATAGATCGCATTGATGATGAGACCGATCACGCCTCCGATGACGAGGAGGATGACAGCGCCCCCGATGTCGATGTGGGCGGTTCCGCCGACCAATACTGCGCATGCGGCCATCCCTCCGAAGGCGAGTAGGCAGCCGATTCCGCCTTTGAGGAAAGCTTCTCCTTGTTTAGGCATAGTTTTGAAGGGGTTCTGGATTAGATGGGTTTTGAGTTGTTTCCTCTGTCTGAGGCTGGGACTGGGAATCTGGATTTTCTGCCGCGGGAGTATCGCTTGCAGTGGGTTGGCTCTGCGGCCTATCCCGGGTGGCTGCATTCAGGGCGGAGTGGAGGACCGTGAAGACTAGACCTCCGAATAAACAGAAGAAGAGGAGTGAGGCGGTCCTTTCGAGGGCTTGGCCGAAAGAGTCCGAAAAATAGAAGAAGGCGATGATCAGTCCTCCAAGGGTGGAATAAATGACAATCCGCCGGGTGAGAGGGCCTTGCCGACCGATTTCCGCGACGAGGGTCGAATCCTTGTCCATGAAATTATTCGGAAGGTTCGCGGTTCGTCGAAGTTGAATCTTGTCGTTTTACCGTTTGTGCATTTTTCTGCTCAATCATCTCCTGCAACTGCTCGGGGTCGGCCTCTTCTTTGGGGAGCCAGTAAACGATCGTTTTCCCCTCGTCGGCAAAAAGGCTGCTCGAGTGGATTGCGGAGTAGTATTCGACATAGATCCTCCCCCTCGATTCCCCGATGTACGCGACGCGGTAGGCGGAATTTGGAGTGGTTGCGATGCGGTAGAGCCGGGCCCAGTCGTCTTCATCCGCTTCGCGGAGAGATCCAGCTGAAGCGATGAGGGGAAGACAGATCAGAAGCAAGAAAACTCGAGGAACGTTTCGCAGGGGCGACAGTGTCATCATGGAGATGAGGGTAGAAGAAATTGATATTGGAGCAAGGTTTTGATTCTGGCCCGAAATTTAGCCTGCCAGTTTCCCCGCGAGGTCCCCGATCCCGAATCCCCAAAGTAGGGGAGTAGCTTCAGCTGCCCCATCACGTCGGTTCGGGACCGCACCCCGGAAAACCTTCCGCAATCCCAAGACCGCGCAGCTAAAGCTGAGCGGCTACTCTTTTCGGCGACTCATCCAAGGACCGGCTGCTTAAGCTGCCGCCGCGTCTGAGCGGCTACTCCTCGTAGGGGAGTAGCTTCAGCTGCCCCCATCACGTCGTTTCGGGGCCGCGCCCGGAAAACCTTCCGCAACCCCAAGACCGTGCAGCTAAAGCTGAGCGGCTACTTCTTGAGCTTCGGCTGCCCCCTCCTGCGCTCAGGAAACAGCCGACCCGCCCCTCCGATCCTATTGGTTTCTCAAGGCAGCTCTTGATACTTTGGCGCAAGATCAAGGTCGTGATCCCAAGTCGCCTTGTCATCGAGGTATATATGCCCAGTTGGACTGATTTCGATATCGGTGTCCAGGCTACCCGCGGGCACTAATACTAGTGACCCATCCATTTGAATGCTGGGCAAGGCGGAGCTGCAGTTCGGGCAGAATGCTTTGATATGACCCAAATTTTGATGGTTGTACTCTTTCACTTCATTTTCCCCTTGGAGCCATTTGAGCGTAGCGGTTGAGGAGAAAAGGTTGGCGGCATGGGCGGACCCCGTGTCTTTTCTGCAGGATTTGCAGTGGCATAAGAAGAAGTCTTCAAATTCACCCTCGATTTCATATCGAATATTTCCGCATAGGCATGAACCTTGATGTTTCATTGGCATTCTCTTTTTAGCACGTTGGTAAATTTCTTGAGTCTGATTTGCGCTAGGGGATTGGAAATCTTGCGGGGAAGGGGCGGAGAGCCTCCAGGTGGGCGTGATCCCCTTCGGGGGCTGGGTTGAGGTCGCGATCTGAAAGTTTTGTTGTCATTCTGTTTGGACCAGCGACATTCCCATCACTGGTCAGAGTCGGGCAGGCTGTCGGGTTGGACAATGGTCGGCGAAGTGTCTCATGGCGGTTAATAGAGAAAGGGAACGAACTTCTTGGTCTTCTGGGAGTACACGCGAAATTCTTCTCCGTATCGTTTCTCGAGGTAGGAATCTAGCGCTGGGATATGATAGAATACAAACGAGGCGGCCATGAATGCGGGCAGGATCAATGTCCAGAGGTTTGCCGCGAGAAGGCACCAGCCGAGGAATAAGAGAGTGTCTCCAAAATAGTTGATGTGCATGGAGTACTGGAACAGGCCCTTTGTGTAGCAGTGACCCTTGTTTTCGGGATTGCTCTTCCAGCGCTTTCGTTGGAGCTCAGATAAGCTATTCAGGAGCGATCCCGTCAGGAGTAGGCACAGTGCAAACACGTCGAGTTTTCCGAGTGCCGTCGGAGCTTCTCTAAAGGCGCCACCACCGACGAGGAGTAGGCCCAGCTCAAAGAAAGCAAAGAAAAAGAGGAGGCCGAGCACCTCTGACCAAGCCAGTCTTCTTGTCAGTAGATAGGTCACTGTGAAGGTGTGGCGAGCCCAATATAAAAACATACAGGCCAACAGGATGTCAGCGCGGGTAGGATCGGAAAGTTGGGAGCTGATTCCCATAGCTTCGCAGATGAATGAGAATCCTCCGAGTTGCGAGAGCCATACGCCTAGCAATAAAATCGAAAGGTGTCCCAAAATGAAGACCGCCTTTTCTGGGGTCGATTTCCCATGGGACCGATCCACTCCCCCTTGTTCTGTATCCTTAGTGATCATACCGTTTGCGGATGGAGGCTCGCATTTGCCGCTCGTTGGATAGATGAGTTTGCTATACGTTGACCTTGTACTTGAGGTCATTGGCTTCGTCACCGGTCATGCCTCGAAAACCCCACTGATGGGGTGCCTGTTCCTTGATCGTGATCTCTACATCCACGGGCGCCAATGATAGATCTTTCTCTAGCTTCTCGAATAACATCTTGATGAGAGCTTTCTGCGTTTCGGGTGTGCGTCCCGCCATCATATTGATCTCTATCACCGTGTAGGCGTCGCTCCGGCCGCCGGGGTAATAGAAATCTTCCCGATCGAGCGGGATGAATCGGTGAGCCCGCTTGTCTTCGGGCATTCCTAGCACCGCTTGCATACATGCGTGTATGGCATCGGAGAGGTCGGCCTTGATCGGATTCAGCTTTTCATTTATTCCATAGACAACGATCATAGGCCTTCTTGAATAATTTTTGAGAGAAAACTGCTCAAGGCTGAAGTATGAAGTGCTGACTCATCGATCCCGCTTAGCCCGCTTCTTTGATGCAGGGTCAAATCGAGAGGGGACCCTATCCTTTTCGAATCTGCCTTCTTCAAGGTCTGTCGGGGAGATCACGTAGGGGACAATGTTTTCCGGTCTCGTGCTAGATCTCTTCAGGGAGGTTTTCGAAACTTTCTCGGTTCTTCACCGTATATCCACGATGACCTTACCCACCGTTGGTCCGGATTCGATTTCTCTATGGGCCGCTGCGATTTCCTCCAGTTCAAAGGTCTTCGAGACGTGGGGTGTGAGCTTTCCGGAATCGAGTAAACTTGCCATTTGCTGCATATGATCGCCACTGGGGAAGACACTCATGAAATAGTTTACGTTGAGAGACTGCGTCTCGGCGGCCTTTCGTGCAGGCTCGCCAAGTCCTGATGGAAGATTGATGATCGTGCCGCCGCGGCGCATGACCTTTACCGTGCGTTCGAAGTGGCTTCCTCCCTGGGTTTCCAGGCAGAAATCAATCTCTTTGAGTTCGTTCGTGAAATCCACCTCGCGATAGTCAAGATGCTCATCTGCCCCGCAGGTGAGGACGAACTCCCGGTTGCGGGCTGACGAAGTTCCAATGACATAGGCGCCTAAATGCTTGGCAATTTGTACGGCAAAATGCCCGACGCCGCCACTGGCCGCATGGATTAAGACGCGATCCCCCTTGTTTATCGTGCCAAAGTGTGTGAACGCCTGCCATGCGGTCAGTGCGGCGAGGGTCGTCGCGAATGGCACTAGTTTAAGGGTATCTACGGGAGAAAAATGCTCTAAAATGGATAAAAGGCTCGTCCCGACCATTGAAATCGCGCAAGCTGTTGATATGAAAAGAGTTAACAGTTATTTGCCCGGTTTCTCCGGTCTTGTGGGACGAGCCAGAAAGCGAACACTGAATCAGTATCGGCGCAATGTCGAGAACGCGAATGCCGGGAAGCCGAATCGGTTGCGGGGTTGGTTCGGCCATCTGGTTCCTTCGAAGGTGTTGGCCAAGCGGCCCGGCGAGCGCAAACGGGGGATGGACCGGGAGTGTTTGTTCTGGGGTTTTCTGGGGCAAGTGCTGCGAGGGGGTTCCTGTCGGGACGCTTTGCAGGAGATCCAGGCCGCGCGCGCTGCGGACGGTTTGCCCGCTTTGAGTTCGTCCACCTCCAGCTACTGCACCGCTCGGCAGAAGAAGTTTACGTCGGAGGATCTCAAGCGTATCCACCGCGAAGTGTCGGACTCGCTCGCGGCAGAGGCCGACCCGGCCTGGGAAGGGCGTCGTGTGCTGTCGGTCGACGGCACGGGAGTGAGCATGGACGACACGCCGGACAATCAGAAGGAGTTCCCGCAACCTTCCGAGCAGAAGAAAGGGTGCGGCTATCCGGTAATGCAGGTGGTGGGGCTGCACGATCTCTCCAGCGGGGCGATGCTCGACTACGAAGAAAGTCCGCTCAATGTCGGCGAAAGCGCTCTTTTCCACGGCTTGGATTTAATCGGACAAGTCGGAGGCGGAGACATCCTGCTCTTCGACCGGGCTTACTGCTCTTATCTGAACACGGCGACTCTGCTTGGCCGGGGAGCTCATGCGCTCGGACGCCTCCACGCCTCCCGCAAGATCTCCTTTCCCAAAGGCTGCGAGGATCGGATCACTACTTGGGAAAGGCCCGCCTCGTCCCAAAGGCCCCTCTACATGGAACTGGACGAATGGAGAGCCTTGCCGAAGTCGATCCGCGTGCGCTACATCCGCCGGAAGATCGAAACGCCCGGTCACCGCCCCGAAGAGATCGTCGTAATGACAACGCTGCTGGATGCTCCCGCCGAAGCGATACTCGACCTGTTCCTGCGCAGGTGGAACATGGAAGTGAGCCTGCGAGACCTCAAAACCACTCTCGGTGCCGATCACCTGCGAGCCAAAACCCCCGAGATGGCCCGAAAGATCTTCGCCATGCACATGATCGCCCATAACCTGATTCGCTGGACGCTCTTGCAGGCTTCCACCGATCACCGCGCACCTCTGGATCGACTCAGCTTCAAAGGAACCGTCGATCTTCTTGAAAACTGGAGGGACATCCCCTGCGATCCGGGCCGGGAAAACTGGGAGCGATTGCTCGAACTGGCAGCCAAAGACAAGATCCCAAAAAGACAAAACAGAATCGAGCCCAGAGTCCTCAAACGAAGACCCAAAACCTTCCCGAAAATGACACGACCCAGACAAGAACTCAGAAACCGAATTTTGACGTCGAAATCCACGCCGCAAAGAGGCTTAAACTAGTGCCATTCACCCC
>NZ_JACHVA010000054.1 GCF_014230055.1 Puniceicoccus vermicola
CGTCAGATCTTGATTCTTGAATTTTGTAAGCCCGAGCGTTAGCCCAACTGCCTTCGCTGGAACCACAAAAAGCACAGAAATCACAGAATTAGACAGGTGCCCACCTGTTGAGGTTTTGGTGCGTTCTGTGGTTAATCACAGCTGGGTTGATCTTTAGTCGGAGATGGGGACGGGAAGAATGGAGTCAGCCCAATGTTTCATGCATTTAGTCGGGAGAAGTTCATCCAGACCAAGTGCGGGATTTCTTGGTGACTGCGGCGGAACTGGATTAGTAAACTTTTCCTGGATTTCCGGAGGGAAGGAGAGGAGATGAACCACAGATGACTCAGATGGGCACAGATGTAGAGGGGGGAGCTGTTTCCGTTTGTGGGGATCGGTGGTGTGTTTCGAATTCTTTTTTGGAAGGGAAGGGAGAAAAGGCCAAACGCGAATAGGAGTCGGAGGGGTCCACGAATTCTGGTAAAGCGCAAGGGAGAAGCGTTCGCTTCGATCGCCGGAAAATTTGCTTGCCGACGGCTAGATTTTGACTAAAAATTAGAGTAATGAAAACAATTTCTCGCTTTGTTCTCCCTCTTGTGTCTCTTCTCAGCCTGCCATTGGCGGCCACGGCTCAGTTCACGATGGTGATCGAGTATTCTGCGATCACCGGAGACACCACCATCACCTACGATGGCAACTGGGCCACTTACTCCCAGACTGCTTCGTTTGGCTCCGGATTTCCAGCGGACTTTGGTCCTAACGCGGTCTACACCAATATCACCGGTGCCTATGGTTACGATGACGGAGCTTTCAATACTCCTTTTCCCTGGAATTCCGCTACCGTAACCGCGACAACGGGCGACCCATGGGGATTTGACCAGTTTGGAGCCTACGCACCGGCGGGATACATTGCTGGAACCACGCTCTCAGGCACGATGACCCTTGGAAGCACGGATCTGTCGGATCTCGGACTCAATCCGGGGCAAAGTGGCGTTGCTTTCAAGGGTTCTCAAACGGTAAACTGGTCAGTTGTTCCGGAGCCATCCAGCTATGGTGTTTTGCTTGGCCTTTTTGCTTCTGGTTTCGTCTTTCTAAGACGGCGGAGATAAGAAGCGTAGTTGCGGAGGGGCTCTTGCAAAGGAGCGGGAAAGGCAAAAGACGTCAGATCTTGATTCTTGAATTTTGTAAGCCCGAGCGTTAGCCCAACTGCCTTCGCTGGAACCACAAAAAGCACAGAAATCACAGAATTAGACAGGTGCCCACCTGTTGAGGTTTTGGTGCGTTCTGTGGTTAATCACAGCTGGGTTGATCTTTAGTCGGAGATGGGGACGGGAAGAATGGAGTCAGCCCAATGTTTCATGCATTTAGTCGGGAGAAGTTCATCCAGACCAAGTGCGGGATTTCTTGGTGACTGCGGCGGAACTGGATTAGTAAACTTTTCCTGGATTTCCGGAGGGAAGGAGAGGAGATGAACCACAGATGACTCAGATGGGCACAGATGTAGAGGGGGGAGCTGTTTCCGTTTGTGGGGATCGGTGGTGTGTTTCGAATTCTTTTTTGGAAGGGAAGGGAGAAAAGGCCAAACGCGAATAGGAGTCGGAGGGGTCCACGAATTCTGGTAAAGCGCAAGGGAGAAGCGTTCGCTTCGATCGCCGGAAAATTTGCTTGCCGACGGCTAGATTTTGACTAAAAATTAGAGTAATGAAAACAATTTCTCGCTTTGTTCTCCCTCTTGTGTCTCTTCTCAGCCTGCCATTGGCGGCCACGGCTCAGTTCACGATGGTGATCGAGTATTCTGCGATCACCGGAGACACCACCATCACCTACGATGGCAACTGGGCCACTTACTCCCAGACTGCTTCGTTTGGCTCCGGATTTCCAGCGGACTTTGGTCCTAACGCGGTCTACACCAATATCACCGGTGCCTATGGTTACGATGACGGAGCTTTCAATACTCCTTTTCCCTGGAATTCCGCTACCGTAACCGCGACAACGGGCGACCCATGGGGATTTGACCAGTTTGGAGCCTACGCACCGGCGGGATACATTGCTGGAACCACGCTCTCAGGCACGATGACCCTTGGAAGCACGGATCTGTCGGATCTCGGACTCAATCCGGGGCAAAGTGGCGTTGCTTTCAA
>NZ_JACHVA010000055.1 GCF_014230055.1 Puniceicoccus vermicola
CGTCAGATCTTGATTCTTGAATTTTGTAAGCCCGAGCGTTAGCCCAACTGCCTTCGCTGGAACCACAAAAAGCACAGAAATCACAGAATTAGACAGGTGCCCACCTGTTGAGGTTTTGGTGCGTTCTGTGGTTAATCACAGCTGGGTTGATCTTTAGTCGGAGATGGGGACGGGAAGAATGGAGTCAGCCCAATGTTTCATGCATTTAGTCGGGAGAAGTTCATCCAGACCAAGTGCGGGATTTCTTGGTGACTGCGGCGGAACTGGATTAGTAAACTTTTCCTGGATTTCCGGAGGGAAGGAGAGGAGATGAACCACAGATGACTCAGATGGGCACAGATGTAGAGGGGGGAGCTGTTTCCGTTTGTGGGGATCGGTGGTGTGTTTCGAATTCTTTTTTGGAAGGGAAGGGAGAAAAGGCCAAACGCGAATAGGAGTCGGAGGGGTCCACGAATTCTGGTAAAGCGCAAGGGAGAAGCGTTCGCTTCGATCGCCGGAAAATTTGCTTGCCGACGGCTAGATTTTGACTAAAAATTAGAGTAATGAAAACAATTTCTCGCTTTGTTCTCCCTCTTGTGTCTCTTCTCAGCCTGCCATTGGCGGCCACGGCTCAGTTCACGATGGTGATCGAGTATTCTGCGATCACCGGAGACACCACCATCACCTACGATGGCAACTGGGCCACTTACTCCCAGACTGCTTCGTTTGGCTCCGGATTTCCAGCGGACTTTGGTCCTAACGCGGTCTACACCAATATCACCGGTGCCTATGGTTACGATGACGGAGCTTTCAATACTCCTTTTCCCTGGAATTCCGCTACCGTAACCGCGACAACGGGCGACCCATGGGGATTTGACCAGTTTGGAGCCTACGCACCGGCGGGATACATTGCTGGAACCACGCTCTCAGGCACGATGACCCTTGGAAGCACGGATCTGTCGGATCTCGGACTCAATCCGGGGCAAAGTGGCGTTGCTTTCAAAGGTTCACAAACGGTAAACTGGTCAGTTGTTCCCGAGCCATCCAGCTATGGTGTTTTGCTTGGCCTTTTTGCTTCTGGTTTCGTCTTTCTAAGACGGCGGAGATAAGAAGCGCAGTTGCGGAGGGGCTCTTGCAAAGGAGCGGGAAAGGCAAAAGGCGTCAGATCTTGATTCTTGAATTTTGTAAGCCCGAGCGGTAATCCAACTTCCTTCGCTGGAACCACAAAAAGCACAGAAATCACAGAAATGGACGGGTGTCCACCTTTTGAGATTTTTGTGCCTTCTGTGGTTAATCACAGCTGGGTTGATCTTTAGTCGGAGATGGTGGGACTGCCGGAGGGGGGAGCGGTCCACGAATTCTTGCAAGAATGATGACGAGGCATTCTTGGGAGTTATCAGAATGCGACTCGGAATCCCCCTTTTTAAGGGGGATAGCAGGGGTCAGCCCGAAAGCGGGGTCAGCCCAATTTTTCATGCAAAGCGCCAAGTTGGATCGTGGGTAGGGTCCGGGGTGCTCTCAACGACTGTGGCGGGACGGTATGTGTCTCGTCTTTACCATTTTATCTCCCACGGATGTTGGGTTGGGAGAACAATGACTTGCTCTTTTACTGACGGGTCGCACACTTCGAATCGGACTGGCGGCAAACCAATTTGCGTATCGCGCTTCTATGAAAACAGAAATTCTCAAGAATTCCTCGCGGATCGACTCCGATTCCTTTTCAGGAGGACTTCTGGAGTTGCGGGATGGGGAAGAGTATTACAACAACCTGTTCTCCCGATCCGAGGTATTGCCTCCGGCGACGGAGGATCTCTCTTCGCTCGAAGTGGCGAGCATGAATGCGCCGGAGGGCGTGATCTATCCAGAGCAGCGGAGCTACTTCTGCTCTCTCGCCTGGTGCGAGCGGGGTGGGTTTATCGTCCAGGGGCGCAGTTGGTCGTTCGAAGTTAAGGCAGGAGAGGTCGCCGTGCTGGACACGGGTATCCACTACCATGCCTCCGCCGGAAAGGACGGAGCAGAGGGATATTACCTTCTGCTGGACGGGTCCCGATGCCACGAGTTGCTCGAACAAACCAACCTTTGGCAGGGAGCCTTCCGCTACCGCGAGATTCCCCGCGATTGGCTCAATCGGATCGCCTTTTGCCTGACCCGCCCGGACCGCCAGGCCATGGCTTCGCACATTGGATATCAAGTCTTTCAGCAGGTCGGTCAGCAAGTGGCCGAGGGCTTCCCGAGCCACCTTTTATGGAAAGCCTGCCTTCACATCCAGACGAACTGGAACAATGAGTCTCTCAGCGTGGAGTCAGTGCTCGCGAGGGTGGATACGTGTCGGTCCAAGTTGTCCGCCCTCTTTAAGGAACACCTTGGAGTATCCATTCTGCAATACATCAACGATATCCGCCTCGGTCACGCCAAGCGGATGCTGGTCGATGGTTCAGAGTCCGTTTCGAGGATTGCCACCTCTTGCGGCATCCGCGACGCCTCGTATTTTTCAAACTGGTTCCGCAAACAGTCCGGACAAAGCCCAACCGCGTTTCGGGAGAATAGGTAAAAACCCCGGCGCAGTCCCCGGACGACTCAAAATTTTGCCCGCCGATGGGCGGGGCTAGGCATCCACGCAGGCGACCATTGGACGACCGACAGCCGAACCGAGAATCACTACAATGTGAGACCTGCATCGAACTATGAAATTTGTCCAAATCCTTGGACATTTCGACGAAACGGTCGACAGAGGCGGGTAGTTGATCGGTGATCAGGTTTTCAAAGTGAAAATAATTCCCACAAACGCTATGAAACCTGGAATCGTAACCTTGATATCCGCTGTCTTGACTCTGATTTGGCTACCTGCTCAAGCAGCGATCACTCTAAACTTTGAATGGGACAGCGTTAGCAATGTGACCACCGCATCATGGAATGGGACGTGGGATGTTGATTCTAGTTCTACGTGGTCAGGATCTTCAGTTCTTTCTTCCACTAGTGGATTCTATGCGATCGAGATTTCGTTCAGTCGGGCTGGCGGTGTATTTGGTGATGGAATATCAGGCACACCTTTTCCCTGGGGGATATCTCGAAACGATTGGGTGATGAGTCCGGGATCGGATAGTTTCGGGTTCGACCAGAACTATGTTTACGGGCCAAACGATTTTACGAATTCCACGATGATCACGGGCTCGATATCCCGCACGGGTAGCTTGACGGATCTTGGCTTCGCCAACAACTCCGGAGGACTCAGCGGAACGCTCTCTGGAGGAGGGGGAACGGTCAACTGGTCCACGAGTGCCGTCATTCCCGAGCCCTCCGCCTACGCCGCCCTAGCCGGTTTCCTAGCCCTAGGCATTGCAGCCTGCCGCCGCAGGGTGCGCAGGTAACGCGAAGAGAGAGATTTCCCGTAGGTGGGTTGGCTTTGCCGCCCACCCGGTTGTCGCTAGGAAGGTAGTCGGCCCGGATGTCCGACAGTCATTCGCCTCACGGCGGGATGCTACGAAACTTGTGATGATTCACGGCACAAGTTTCTAATCCTTTCCACCCCAATTCTCAATTGGATCAGACGCTTTAGGGCCTCCATAAAAACGACATCCCGTGGTGTCGATCCGGATGGATCGGCAGAGCTGGGATCGGGTCCGGAGAGACGGCTCCCGGCTTTTCGCGTCATGCCGATAAAACAATCCGATAAGAACTATTAAATTTGTCCATATCCTTGGACATTTATCCAGCGTGCTTGAACTCGGCTGCCGGATTGGCGCTTCTCCTACCTAGCCAATAAAAACGAGAAAAAGAATGAAAACCGTACTAGTCGCACTTCTGTTTGCTCCCCTTTGGTCATGGGGCGCAATCGTCATCACGATACAGAACGACGGTTCTGATGTTCTTGCTACCGGATCGGGTAGTGCAAATACAGCAGGCCTTAGCGGGTTCGCTAATGCTATTGCCGCACCCGGTATCGACAGTTCACTTGCTCGAGTGTTCATTGGCTCTTCGTTTGCGAGCATTGATCGATACGACCTTCCCGTAGGTGGACCGACTGCAATTGGATCCGTTGGCCCGGCATATCCGAATTCTGGCGGAGGTCAGGTCTTCGGCGTGCTCGGTGGATCTAACTATCTAATTCTTCCCTCCGGATATAGCTCAGGGGATTCACTTTCAGGGTTTTCTCGTTTTACCAATACATCGATCAATGATCTCGGCTTATCTTCAGGGAACTACACATGGAATTGGGGCAGCGGTGCAAATGCAGATTCTCTCACCATCAGCGTTGTTCCTGAACCATCCGCCTACGCTGCCTTAGCGGGCCTCCTGACCCTAGGCATTGCAGTCTGCCGCCGCCGGGTGCGGAGGTAGTATCTCTCCGAAGAGACAACTCACCACTCATCCAAAACGTTCAAGCAAGCTAGATGAAAACCAGAACCGCTCTACTGATTTCAGCGACGCTCAGCGCTTTTTGCATTACTCATTCCTTCGCCGCGATCACCCTCACCATGGAGGAAGTCGGTTCGAACGTGGTTCTTACGGGTAGTGGCACGATTGATCTAGCAGGCATGACATCAGCCGGCTCCCAAAGTGGCTTCAATGCGGAAGTTCAACCCCTGCAAGGAATGATAAGCCTTGGTAGTGCCGCCAGTTTTGATGCCTATTCCGGATCGTTTTCAGGTCCTGCTTTCGGAACCAGCAATGCAGTTACCAGTGCAGACAGCGCCACCGGGTCTCCTTTTGGTTTCGTTGGTATAGGAAAGTCCCTCTTCCTCGCAGTCCCCAGCGGGTTCGGTTCCGGGGATGCGCTCGGCATCTCAACCGCGACTTTCAACAACACCTCTTTCAACGACCTCGGTGTAACGCCCGGCACCTACTCCTATAGTTGGGGAGACAATGGTAGTGCAACCTTGACCGTCGTCCCCGAGCCTTCGTTCTACGGTGTCTTAGCCGGTCTTCTTGCGTTAGGCCTCGCGGCCTGCCGCCGCTGTGAGCGCACTTGCTCCAAGACTTAGTGGGACAGCCGGGCGAGGGAAAATGGGGTCAAACCCCGACACACTCCGTGAGTTCACCCCGCTGCAGCGGGGCGGGACTTGCAGCGCAAAATATAAAGATTTGGTCGACGTCGCTCTCTAGATTTTCCTACGTTTGACATCATTTCTCTGGGGCAGTCCAGTGGATTGAAGATCAACCGCAGATGGATCCCCATTCTGAAAGCGGGAGGCAAATGGGGTCAGCCCAGTGTTTCATGTATTTGATCGGGGAAAGTTCATCCAGACCAAGTGAGGGGGGAGGTTAGGGTCGGCGGTAATTAGTGTCGGTGCAAGTTCACCTACATCGACTTGCCACACGGAAACCACCTTCCTCAGGACACCTGACGCCAAGGTCATGAAACGCTCGGCTTGGAAATTCACGTTTCTGGGACAGGCTCTTTCACACTGGCATCCTGTATGCCAAGTTTGGCGCCGGTTGTTGCGGGCACTTCCAAGATTTGGCCGGCATCCAACAGACGGTTCCTCAGCTTCGCATAGTCGATCGATTGCACGTCCGCTCTTGTTTTGAGGGCTTCCACTGCCGCTAGGGCAGCTGACTGACCGCAGACCATTTGCGTCCATTCCAGACGAACCGACCCGTATCCAACATAGCTGCTGGAGAGTGCGGCGGGCACCAGCAAGTTGGTGCACTGCGAGCGCTTGGGGATCATCGCCCGGTAGCTGATCGGGAAGGGGACATAGTCGTGCTCGAAAAAGAAACCTTCGTTTCGAACCACACCATTTTCCACAATGCGACGTGCATGGTGCGCGTCCGGCGGCCACCAGGCGACCCCGATGGCATCCTCGGCGACTACTTTTCCTTTGGTGTGTGCTTCCGTGATGACGTAGTCGGAAATCATGCGCCGCCCTGTGCGGATATAAAGCGAGCGAGGCCAGCCTTGGTTGTCGATGAACTCGTCGGCTGCGAGTCCCCATGTGGACCATTCTGCTTGCAGTTCGCTCGGCACGGCCGGGTCATGGCAGAGAAACCAATAGAGGCCTTCGATGAAATCCTTGTGATCGTCGTAGATTGCTTGCCGCTCGGCATAGCTCCCGTCGGGCCAGCCATGGTTGTAGCCGTAAAGGTTCCCGGACAAGTCATGCCAACTGCCGAGATCGGTTTTTCCCTTAGGCAACTTGATGACCGGGGTGAACAACCTGCCGCCAGCGGCTAGATAACGGCGGTAGATCTCGTAGTTCGCCGGATCGTAGTTGACCGGTTTTCGAAAGGGGAGTTGGTTGGCCGGGTCTTGCGTCAGGCACTGCCGAAAACAGAAGCCCATAATGTTGTTGTCGCCATCGCCTGGCTTGCCTTTCGGCTCATCTTGCACAGTTGCGATCAGCCCGCTACTTGAATTGCCGGGAATGGTGTAAGGGTCGACATCGACCTCGAATTGCCGGTAGCTGGATTCACGAATACCATTCAGGCTCTCCCCGTAAGTGGCGTTGCCTTCGCGTCCGGTTGTAAAGGAGATCCCGGCCCATTTCATCAGGTCACCTTCGATCGTGGCATCGATAAAGACCGTTGCCCGGAAACGGTTGCCGCTCTCCATTTCAATTTCACGAATGCAGCTGCCTTCCTTGAGCACCGCGCTATCGCGCTCGGCCAGTCTTTCGTTCCGGAAGACTTCGATCCCTGCCTCGGCGATCCACTCCTCGATGACTTCCTCGGCCACATGACATTCGAATTTGGAGGTAAATGCTTCGCCGTATTTCGCACCGACACGCTGGTAGAACTCGCGAGACAAGCCGCCGATCACGAGTTGGTTCTGCGTTCCATTGTTGTTGATGTCTTGGCTGCCCAACCCTTCGACCAGCATGCCGCCGATATGTTGTCCCTGGGCAATGAGAGTGACCGACTTTCCGGCAGCCTTGGCTTGTAGGGCCGCTGTGAGTCCGGCTGGGGAGGCCCCGTAGACGCAAATATTCCTTTCAATCATCGAGCACATTTCTGAGATACGATCCATCGCCTCCGCCTTTAATCGCTGCCTGGAAAGGCGTCGCTTGGCTTAGTTCCGCCGAGGGCGTTGTTCTTTCGGCGCGGCGCAGTTTGTTCGTTGTTATGTCTTGCCTGTCTGGTTTTCGACAGAGCG
Source organism: Puniceicoccus vermicola (assembly GCF_014230055.1). NCBI lineage: Bacteria > Pseudomonadati > Verrucomicrobiota > Opitutia > Puniceicoccales > Puniceicoccaceae > Puniceicoccus > Puniceicoccus vermicola. Next base: position 7,073 of record NZ_JACHVA010000055.1, read on the forward strand.
CAATCATCCAACTGCTTGGAGCCGCGTTGAGTCAGAACGATCGGACTAAGCGCGACGACGACGAGTAGCTACGAGCAGCAATGCGATTCCGCCGATCATCGCGGCATACGTGCCGGGCTCGGGGACGGAGACAATTTCCAACGAGGTCAGCACACCGATGTAGGAATTGCTGTTGGAAAGTAAGGAGAAGGTATCGTTGGTGCCATCAATCGTAAATGTGCCGCTTAGGTAGTTATCACCGTAAGACCAGCCACTGACAGTCGTCGAGTTAAAGATGGTTCCGACGGAGTAGTCGGAGAAATCGGTAATCGCGTCGTTGCTGGAACCGGCGTAAATATCGAAGTCGGTCCTGGCATTAGCTTCTGTGTCGCCCCGGAATGATGTCACGTAGAATCTATACTCTCCGGCGTCCAGACCTGATATGGAAAGACCGATTCCCGGGCTGCCACTGCCGTCGCGCACCGCATTGCCTTCGCCCAGATTCGTATCAAAGAGATTCTTTAGGTCTTGGTCCACCGCTGACTCTACCGAATAATTTGCCGACTTGGTTGCGGCTGAATAATTAAGCGTGGTGCCTGTATCGGTCGTGGTGGTTCCAAAATCAATCGCAAGATTCGTAGCATTGCCAAACTCGTCTTCGATTCCGCTGGCGGTATCTTGAAAGAGATTGATCCAATTCGTGCCGCTCAACTCACCCGCATTATGGCCCGGTGAATTGGTGCCTGTATAAACTCTGGGGGAGTTGCCGGTGCCGCTGCCGAAGTTGATCAGGATGTTTTGTGCGCATAGGGAATATGCGGCGATACCAGTAGCGAGGAGGGTGAGAGAGATTGTTTTCATATCGTGACGTTGGGGGATTGTGAGGATTGCAATTGAAACTATACTCTACCATGTGCGGCTGTTTTGACCATGTATGAGAATGCGGATTTATATGGACAAAACATAGGTTTTGCGTTCGATGCTGTACGTATGGAGACGTCATACCGATCCAAATTGGGGCAGCTGTTGAACAGTCGATTGCATTTCGATCAGGTTCGCCATGAGCAGTTCCAGCCTGGGTTTTCTGCACGCAGCCAAATCGTGCCAACCTGTCGTTTCATCCTCTTTACTGGCGGATCTGTCCGCTATCAGGTTGAAGGTGAGGATGTGAACTGTGAAGCGGGTTCGGTCTTATTTGTGCCACCCTGGATCTGGCGTGAATGGGAGGTCGTAGGGGATCGGCCTGCCGAATTGCTCTGGACGGTCTTCAGCGCTAGCGAGGGAATTTTTCAGGATTTCGATCATCTTATCCTGGATCGACCGACAGAGTTTTTCCTCCAGCGTTTAGGTATGGAGCGTATTCTTGCACTAAAGCAGAGGCAGGAGAAATACGATCTTCTGATGGAGGGAGAGATGAAAGCCGTCCTTGCCCGTTTCTTTCTAAACCTGCCTGAGCTGGTTATGGAAAAAAAGCGAGCTTCCGACCGTCATCCGGAAGTCGATTACTCGGTCCGTTGGCTACAGGCGCACTATTATGTCCCCACTGCCTTGGCTGAGTTACAGGAACAGTTGACCCTCCATCCGGATTACTTTCGCGATCTCTTTCGCCGCCAGATGCATGAGAGCCCGAATCGCTACCTCACCACGCTCCGTATGCGTGCGGCCCGGTACTTTTTGAAGGATTCGGTTATGAGTATCAAAGAAGTGGCTGCACGCTGCGGCTACACCGATGCGTTGTATTTCAGCCGCGCTTACAGGAAGTTCTGGAATCACTCGCCCAGTGAGGAGCGAAAATAGAACCAGCCACGGTCTCATCCGTAGGCCGCTCCAAATTTATAATTTGGTCGTCTATTTTTCAGCCTATTCAGAATCTGCAACCTCCTCGAAATGGAGAATCTGTCCGACACTTTCCAACTCTTTTGCCAGGGCGGGATAATCAATCGATTGAACCGCGTCTTTTTGGTCGATCAGCATGTCGGTCGCGATCGCAGCGCTTTCGCCGAGAGCCATAAAGACCGGCTCCATGCGGATGGATCCAAATGCGATGTGTGATGCGGATAAGCAGACCGGAACGAATAGATTTTCGCATTCGCCCTTGGCCGGTGTGATGGAGCGGTAGCTGATCCCGTAGGGAGCTTTGGGGAGTAGTTGAACATCGCCTTCATTATAGACACATCCATCTTTCACAAAGCGTTGGCAGTTGTGACTATCCATCGCATAGGAGCCCATGGCAACGGGATCCTCTGGTTGGCGAATATGTTGCGTGTCTTTTTCCGTTAGAACATAGTCACTGACCATGCGGCGTGCTTCACGGACATACAGTTGATGTGGCCAGTGTCCGGTTTCTGGGAATTCATCCTTCGGCAGGCCGAAACGGGCATATCCTTTACGGTATACTTCCGGAATGGAGGGATCATTGGCCATAAACCAAAAGTGTCCCATGATGTAGTCGACATGCTCTTGAAAAATGACTTCGCGCTGGGCGTAGCTCGCTTCCGGCCAGGCATAGTTTGCGCCGATGAAATCTGTGGAGACCGGGCCGTGGTTGTTGGTATCTGTTTTTAAATACCCATTCGGCGTGCGCGCATCCATTACATCGAATTTTCTCAAAATGGAGTCGGGGTCATCAAGATTCCGGTTCTTCGGGTTGGGCAAATGCGCATTATACTCGTCCGTGTCGGTATTGAACCAGCGTCGAGCTAGTTCGTGGTCAATTTCACGGAAGCTCTCGGGCTTAACCCAATCAACCTTTAGGTCCGGATCATCGGTCATGCAGACCCGGAAATTGTAAGCTTGGATCTTATGATCTCCGGAGCCTTCGGGATCGGGTTCGGCTTCATTGATCCAGGGGAGCACGCC
>NZ_JACHVA010000056.1 GCF_014230055.1 Puniceicoccus vermicola
GAATGGCACTAGTTTAAGGGTATCTACGGGAGAAAAATGCTCTAAAATGGATAAAAGGCTCGTCCCGACCATTGAAATCGCGCAAGCTGTTGATATGAAAAGAGTTAACAGTTATTTGCCCGGTTTCTCCGGTCTTGTGGGACGAGCCAGAAAGCGAACACTGAATCAGTATCGGCGCAATGTCGAGAACGCGAATGCCGGGAAGCCGAATCGGTTGCGGGGTTGGTTCGGCCATCTGGTTCCTTCGAAGGTGTTGGCCAAGCGGCCCGGCGAGCGCAAACGGGGGATGGACCGGGAGTGTTTGTTCTGGGGTTTTCTGGGGCAAGTGCTGCGAGGGGGTTCCTGTCGGGACGCTTTGCAGGAGATCCAGGCCGCGCGCGCTGCGGACGGTTTGCCCGCTTTGAGTTCGTCCACCTCCAGCTACTGCACCGCTCGGCAGAAGAAGTTTACGTCGGAGGATCTCAAGCGTATCCACCGCGAAGTGTCGGACTCGCTCGCGGCAGAGGCCGACCCGGCCTGGGAAGGGCGTCGTGTGCTGTCGGTCGACGGCACGGGAGTGAGCATGGACGACACGCCGGACAATCAGAAGGAGTTCCCGCAACCTTCCGAGCAGAAGAAAGGGTGCGGCTATCCGGTAATGCAGGTGGTGGGGCTGCACGATCTCTCCAGCGGGGCGATGCTCGACTACGAAGAAAGTCCGCTCAATGTCGGCGAAAGCGCTCTTTTCCACGGCTTGGATTTAATCGGACAAGTCGGAGGCGGAGACATCCTGCTCTTCGACCGGGCTTACTGCTCTTATCTGAACACGGCGACTCTGCTTGGCCGGGGAGCTCATGCGCTCGGACGCCTCCACGCCTCCCGCAAGATCTCCTTTCCCAAAGGCTGCGAGGATCGGATCACTACTTGGGAAAGGCCCGCCTCGTCCCAAAGGCCCCTCTACATGGAACTGGACGAATGGAGAGCCTTGCCGAAGTCGATCCGCGTGCGCTACATCCGCCGGAAGATCGAAACGCCCGGTCACCGCCCCGAAGAGATCGTCGTAATGACAACGCTGCTGGATGCTCCCGCCGAAGCGATACTCGACCTGTTCCTGCGCAGGTGGAACATGGAAGTGAGCCTGCGAGACCTCAAAACCACTCTCGGTGCCGATCACCTGCGAGCCAAAACCCCCGAGATGGCCCGAAAGATCTTCGCCATGCACATGATCGCCCATAACCTGATTCGCTGGACGCTCTTGCAGGCTTCCACCGATCACCGCGCACCTCTGGATCGACTCAGCTTCAAAGGAACCGTCGATCTTCTTGAAAACTGGAGGGACATCCCCTGCGATCCGGGCCGGGAAAACTGGGAGCGATTGCTCGAACTGGCAGCCAAAGACAAGATCCCAAAAAGACAAAACAGAATCGAGCCCAGAGTCCTCAAACGAAGACCCAAAACCTTCCCGAAAATGACACGACCCAGACAAGAACTCAGAAACCGAATTTTGACGTCGAAATCCACGCCGCAAAGAGGCTTAAACTAGTGCCATTCACCCCCATGGGGGGGGCAATCACACAAGCCTACCGGCTTGCATCAACTACAACTAAACATCATAACACGAAGAAAATAAAGGAATCCTCTGTCCAGCGATCTCAGGACACATCAAAAGTGTATCACGGAGTGAAGCGCGGAGCGCGTAACGGAGTTGATACCACTGCCTTGTTGAACGAAGCCGCTGCGCGGCAATTTTTCAGGATGTGATCGTGCAGGAATTGGAGGGTGAAAAATGGGCCGCCAGCGGTTAAGCTGACGACCCTATGCATAATAAAAAAACTACGCCCTGTTGAGTATCAGCGTCACGCCTTCGGGTCAATGCTCCGTTTTGCTGAGTATCTTGAGTTGGAGGACTTCCGTCCCCGGACAGCCGCGAGCTATTACCGGGCACTGCGATTGATCGGGGAGCACTTCGGGAAGGATCCGGAGGTCTTGCCGGAGGAGGATCTTCGGAGCTTCTTCGTATACCTGCGGCGGGACCGGAAGTGGGCGCCTACCTGTCCGCCGTAGCCTTTGGCGTAGGAGGAAGAGTTGCCGTCAGTTTCTGGCGGCGGCGAAGCACTTTTACCGGGGGATGCTGGGCCGGGAGTATGCGAGCCTGGACCAGATCAAGGCTCGCGACCGGGAGACGCTGCCAACGGTGTTGACCCCGGATGAAGTAGCCCGGGTCATCTCGGCGGTGCCGCTTTTGCGCTACCGCGTTCCCTTGCTATTGATCTATGCGAGCGGCTTACGGGTGCGCGAGTGCATCCATTTGACCGTCGATGACATCGATGGGCCGGGGAATCGGTTGTTTGTGCGCGACGGCAAGGGCGGCAAGGATCGCTACACGATCCTGGGCACCCCGGTTTACGAAGAGCTGCGGCGTTATTGGCACTGGCACAAGAACCCGAAGTGGCTCTTTCCCGCGGTGGGACGCGGACGAGGCGACTCGGCCGGAGCTGCCTATCGCATGCACCGGGCCGACGAGCCGATGCTCACAGTCCCGCCGTAGGGGAATGAACGTAGTGAATCGGGAGACCCGCACAGTTTGCGCACGCGCCTGTTGGCCGCGGCCCGGGCCGAGCGGGTGACCAAAGCGGTCACCTGTCATAACCTGCGACACAGCTTCGCGACTCATCTGGCCGCTGCCGGGGTGCCGCTGCACCAACTGCAATCCTACCTCGGCCACGCCCACATCGAGACGACCACCGTCTACACCCACCTCACTCCGATCAATCACATCGAGGCCATCGGCTACGTGGACGCCCTGGTCAAGCCGATCCTGCGCCGCTAAGAGTGTCCGGAATCGGGCAGCTGCGCTGCCCGCGGGAGGGCGAGTCACGCCCGCTTACCGTGGCCAGAGTGATCGAGCGCTTCGCTCCGGCCTACTGGGAGCGATACGGCTCGCGCATGAGGCTGGAACAGCGCAAGGCCTTGCAGGCCATCCTCCAGTGCCGCACCCCGGCTCTGGGAGGCCATCGCTATGCCTGTGGATGCGGCCACGAGCACCACGCCTTCCACAGTTGCAATCATCGGCTCTGCCCGCGCTGCGGAGCCGCCGATACCCAAGAGTGGGTTCGCAAGCAACTCGGCAAGCTCCTGCCAGTTCCATACTACCTCGTCACCTTCACGGTGCCCTCGGAGTTACGGTCCGTGATGCTGGGCAACCGGCAGGCTATGGAGCTGCTGATGGGTTGCAGCGCCCGGGCTCTGAACGAGCTCCTCGCCGACCCCGCACGCGGATGCCGCTTCGATCATGCCGGCTTCTTCGGGGTCTACCAGAGCTGGACCCAGGACATGCGTTTCCATCCCCACGTCCACTACGTCGTCCCGGCCGTTGGTCTGGATGAGCGCTGGAAGCTCAAGCATCCGAAGAGTCCGAAGTTCCTTATCCACGCCCAGCCACTGGCCATCCGCTTGCGCACCCTTTTGACGAACGCCCTCCGGGACCACGGGCCGATCCGAGACGAACTGTTCTGGAAGCTCGCCAAAACCGACTGGAACGCCGATGTCGACCGGGCCGGAAACGGCGAGAACGCCGTCAAGTATCTCGGGCAATACATCCGT
>NZ_JACHVA010000057.1 GCF_014230055.1 Puniceicoccus vermicola
TTTCCCAAAGCCAAAGACGAGTATCGCACCCTGTGGAGCAAACCAAAACTAAGCCAATGCCCCGAACACATCGACGATGCCCAATGGCAGGAGCTTCCCCAGGACATTGAGGTGCGCTACATCCGTTCGCGCTTCGAGCGCAAAGGCTTCCGTCCCGTGGTCAAGGTGATCGCTACGACCGACTTGGAAACTCCGCCCGAAACAGTTCAGGCCCAATACACGAGTCGTTGGGATATCGAACTGTGCTTTCGCGATATCAAAATAACCATGGAATTGGATTTTATCCGGGCGAAGTCAGCTTCCATGGCCCGCAAACTTTACGGCTTCGGACTCATCGCACATAATCTTATCCGATGGCAAATGCTCCGGGCATGCCGCGGAGCTTCTCCCCGGCAAATCAGCTTTACCGGGGCTCGCGAAGCTCTCAGGCGCTGTTGCGAGCTATTCCGAACACGCACATATGGCGAAAGAGTTCGCCTACAAGCCACTATCGAAGAACTTATCCATGACGAAAAACTCCCCCTCAGGCCAGGACGACACCAGCCCAGAGTGAAGAAAAGAAGACCCAAAAAATTCCAACTTATGACCAAACCTAGACACCAAATGGTTGTTTCCCCAAGCAGACGCAAAAAGTGACACAGATCGTTCAGAAAAACGCCTTATCTAAGTGCCATTGGGGTCAGACGCAAAATATAAAGATTCTGATATCTGAGTAAAATGGAATCAATAGAACCAATGCTTCGATGCATGCCAATGGCGGGATTTGCACCTACGGCATGGATTGTCGTCAGACTAGAGTTCATGAATAAGAAAATGAAATCTACCCATGAGAAGGCCGCTGAACCCACCACAGCCAGCTGATTGAATGAACCCTAGATCTAACCGAAGTTATCAACTCCTTTCGCGCTCGTCGCTTCAGTTTCGAGATATCACTGTAATCTAAAATTATGAACTTCAACGACATGGCGTTTCTCATCTTTGCCTTTTCAGCAGGGATTTATGCAAAAAGAGCAAAATGCTCATGGATTGCTTCAATCTTAATAGCTGGTGCGGCGTGGGTTTGTTATCTAGTTTTATTCATGCTTTTTTTCTTTCCCGTAGTTCTGATCGTTGCAAAACTCGGGATTTCGGAAGAAGTGCTTTCTCCCGAAATTTTACTGAATGGAACGCACATAGTAGTTCTCATTGCGTGGCTTATTATCGGATATAAATGGTCTGGAGAGATTGCTAAAAATGGGAATCAGACAGAAGTGACGTCGCAGACAACGAACCCAAGCGATCGCTTCTAAGCTTGTCGTGTGGAAACGAGAAGAATTTTGAACCGCGGAACACCGATGGATACTGATAAATGAAAAGAAAGGATCAGTGTGCATCAGTGGTTCAAAGGTAACGTCCAAAAAGTTTCGCAAAATTGAAAAGAGTGCCTTTCCGCCGGTAGTCCGGTAGGCAGCTGGTTAACCACAACTAACAGCCATGGAAG
>NZ_JACHVA010000058.1 GCF_014230055.1 Puniceicoccus vermicola
TGCTATGGCTTCAGCTCCTGCTCGATGCCAAACTCCAACCACCCCCGGAATCCACACCGGTCCATGGACGGGAGATCGCCTGCCCGCGCTGCGGAGGCCCCATGCGCAAAATCAAAAAGATGCCCCGGGCCCCTCCAGCCCATCGTAACGAACACTTCTTCCACGCCGTGGCCGCATGAACTCTTTCATGACCAGCCGCACCCCGTTGATCTCCGTCGATGCCCCGCCGGAGCCCGGTTCCTCTGTGCCCACCCCATGAATACGACAGAAATGGATCCGAAAAACCGATCGGACGCCCTTCGCCACTACCCCGGGTCAGCTCGATCTCTCGAAAACCTCCCCAAAACCAACCGCCATCTCCGGCCCGGGACATACAGTCAGGCAAAAACGAGCCTGATAGAAAACGCATAAGCCGACCGTAGACCAAAGGCGCTCAGCGGCTTGTCCAACCATCGTTCAAGTCCGAGCCTCGTTCCTCGGCTCGGCTAGAACGTTTATTGTTCGGATTTTAGTCGGTGAGTTCTTGCTGCTAAGTGGATGCAAAAGGTAATAGAAAAAACCGAAGCAAACGAGATCAAAGACAATAAAGCAGCCTTTTGATTCGGCGCCAGAAGGATTCCGATGGCGAAAGGCGTAAAGAAACCGCCAAGTCCCAATGGCGTAATGCTAGGGGCTAAAAGAAAACTATGGGACAAGCTCTGTAGGAATAAACTAGAGTTGGAATTCTTTCCCTTCTTTTCTTTAATTTTTCTACATACTTGCCGGTCGATAATGAAGCCCGCCCCCAAGGCGATGAAAGACCCGAATCCAAAGACTAGAAGTAGTAGTTCACCTTCACTCATTTTTTATTCCGAACGTGGAGACCAGACAACCAGCCTAGGAGGCTCAGGTGTCCGGTTGATTTTTAGATTTGGCGGAACGGTTCACTGGTTGTCTGTGTCGTTTGGTTCTGGCGAGTCCTGCTTATAGAGCCATTGCCCCCAAGTCTGCATCCGCTCTCTGAGAATCTCATTTATCTTCAAACTGCTTTCAGAATTACCGAAAGCGGAATTGTCTAAGAACTTCTTTCCCGTAGGAGTGCTGAAGAAAAATAGAATCTCCTTCATTTCGTCTTCTGAATAGGTCGAATCCAGAACGAACGCGATTTCAGTCTGGACGTGGTCTACCGTGTTGCCGGAATTCTCTTCCCATGTTTCTACGACTGATGGATCGGCTTTTCTCATGCTGGGCGGCCACGATCTCAACATTTCTTTAGAATAGATGACTTGAGCCAAAGCCATTGAGGGCGCGCTGGGTTTAGCGGTAGGAGGCTCAGCAGCAAAAGAAGATGCGAAAAATAGGAGGAAGATGAATGATGTCAGTAATTTCATTTTTTCTAGAACGTGAAGGCTAGGCGGCCCAGTCTGCGGGGTTCGAAGTTCTTGGGATTGTCGATTTCACGGGCGGTAAATCTGGGTTGCCTAGGCCGTCTGGATATGGCTCCGATATTGGCCATCCCGTTCGTCCTCGGCAACTGCTTTCTCTTCTTCGGTTCGCTTTTCTTGCACCACCGATTTCACGGATTTCACAGATCAAAGGATTCTATCTTCACTCTCCCATCCATGCTATCTAGGTCATCCGTGGTTTGAAATTCTTCTCTCTCCCATTTCGTAGAGGTGCATCGATGGAGTGGAGGCGCAGCCCCCGGAGTTGTGAGGACTCTGCGATATGATAATATTTTAGTTAGTTCCATTCGATCTTTGTAAGTGCGAATATCAGGTAAATCGATACAGCTGCTGAGGGTATCGCGATAATCCATTTCGTAAATGTTTTTGAACTAAATACTCGGATCGAGATCGCGGCGGCGTATCCGCAGAATGTGATGACTAACGGGCTAGCAAAAAGCAGTGCGATCGAAAATAGCATCGAAACCCTCTCAGCCTCGGCGTTGCCAAACAAGATGAACGTCGTAAGTGAAGACACAGCCCAACAAACGAGGAAAGCCAATATGACGATCCAGCCACCGATGATTAGCTTAGTGTGCTTCGTTTTCTTCATATCGTGGAGGAGACTCAAGGAGTGAGCGAGGGACGAGCGAACGGAGTTGAGACCTCCGTCTGGATAGGTGATTCCATGGCGATTAACGGTATAGGACAAGAGAGATCCATCCGCTTAGAAAGATAATGCAACAAGCAACAAACCCTAAGGCAATGCGTGCACCACTTGGCCCATACGCACGATTTGGGAATTCCAGCAGAAAAGCAAAAAGACTGGGATATCCTGACCAACGCTTCCAAAGTCCAAGACGAAAAAATTCCCTTTTTCTTATGGTAAACCAGAGGAGGTAAATCCCTGGGAGCAATAGCAATGCAGGGACCATCCAGAGTTCCTTTGCTTCTATTCCTTGCATTTTTCTTACCTATCGTGGAGGTGTATCGATGTAGTGGAGGCGGAGCCGTAACGGAATTGATACCACCGATTTGTTCGGGTTTGTTCTCAGTTATCCGCGAGGTAAGTCGCGAGATCGTGGCTAGACCAACCGCCTCGCCCAGGTCTCCCAGGAGTTCCACTTAATCCTGGTCTACCCGGCCTGCCCCCAAAACCAGGAGTCCCGGGAGTGCCACCGATTCCTGGGCGGGAAGGTAAGCCTGTGGCTTCTCTTAAAAAGCCAATTGCGGAATTACGGGAATCATACAGGACGCCGTTCTCAAACCATCCAATGTGGCTGCCTCTAAGTGAGTATACATTTATTCCGAAAATCCATGCGGTAACTGATCCACGATTATTCCTTATGCAGTCCCGATCTAATATGCAGGTAGCTTGCCCGTTACGATTGTATATCCAATTGCTCATAATAATTTTTCTCCCGAACGGTGAGCTGTGGCATGGAGTGAGCGAGGGACGAGCGAATGGAATTGATCACCAGCGACTGGTTCTGATTTTCATCCTTCGATTCCGGCATCTGTAAATCCAGTGTCATGATTTCCTCTGACTACAATTGTATGCCCCCAGAAAAGGTCGCCGTCGTTATAGGCAAACTCTACACTGCCGTTCGAGTCTAAATTCAAGTAATCGAGTGTCATTTGTTTACGAAATGCTTTCTCAGATATCTCTGAATCACCATCGTTTAGCCAAAATCCATTCTTGGTTTCCAGAAGTTCGCTTACTGCACAGTCTCGCGCGTCCTGATCCAATTTCTTTATCTTCTTCCAAATTTCTTGTGCTTGCTTCGCTAATTCAGAAAACTCCTCCCCCTCGGAAGTATCTAGGTAAATGGAAACATGTCTGAGTCCATATCGTTTCTTGCCCTCATACCAGTTTACACTTCGGTCGAGCGTGAAAGTTCCAAGATGTGGAACCTTATGGCAAACTGGCTGCTTTAGATTCTCCGCGATTTCGTTCAGTTCATCGTCCTGTGCGTTCGCATTCTCGAGATTGATTAATAACGCCTGTTTCTTATCAAATCCCTCAAAGTCTGCCACCTTCGCTTTGAATGATACGATCGCATATGGTTCAATTTTTTTCGTGAGCTCTCCAGTCTTCTCTTCTGGCACAATTTTCCTTAACGTCATTCCATTTTTTTGAAGAATGCCTTTAGAGTCTTTCCATGCGACCAGCCCAATTGAAACAGTCCAATCTTTCTCCCCCTTCGATTTGGAAGCACCTGGGCCACTAGCCTCAACAAGACCCAGGAAAGATTCTGTAGGTTGCTCGTTTAGTGATGCATAAATCTGTTGTTGGCGCCTTCTAGCCTTTTCGAATATGTCTTCCATCGATTACTTCAGAACGTGGAGCTCTAGCGCGGCGCGTTAGCGACGTTGCCCAGTAGCGACAGGTTCGCGTTCAGTTGATTTCGATGCTCCATATCAGCTGAATCTCCTCCGGAAAATCCTGATAATGAAAACGGTTGATACTCTGTAAAGAGCAGCCCATCCTTGCGTAAAATCGACAGGCGCCAAGATTGTTGTTCTGGGTCTCGATCTTCATTTTCTTACATCCTCGCGATTTCGACCACCTTAGAGCTTGGGAGAACAATTGCGATCCTATTCCTTGACCTCTGTGTTGCGACGAAACCCTGATATCCCACAGCACCGACAGATCGGAACGCCCCTCCAGCATATGGACGCCCTCGGTATCATACGCAACCAAACATCCGCCCACATGCTCCCCGCCAACGAGAGCGTGAAAGACCCCCCACTTCGTGAGGTCCCATGATCTTGCCCATTGTATTGGTGGTTCAATTGCATCGTAATTTTTCTCTTTTTCGGGTATCGTCCTTTCTCTTAAAATGATATCTCCCAAGCCCCGCTCCGGGATCACGGCATCGAGTATCACAGAATATCGGAAGTATGATGTAATACGAGCATACGCTTCCAGAACCGCTTCGGGTTGCTCGTTCAGCTCTACCTCAGTAATTTCTATCATTTCTCTGCGAACGGTGAGCTGTGGCGCGGAGTGAGTGAGGAACGAGCGAACGGAGTTGACCACCAGCGACTGGTTATGATTTCAGAAGGTAGAAGCATATGATGCCTGCTAGAACGTTTAGGATTAATGAACCGGCTGCGGATAGTCCTAATTTGATGCAGCTGTTTTTTGAGCTAGCTGCAACCTTTGCTAAAGCATCATCGTCCCCGTTCGTAAGCTGGAAGACACTGAAGAACTTCGATTTGTTTGCCCAATAAGCCATTTTAGAGTTTAGCCCTCTTCCGAAATCTCGAAGGATCATAAATCCTCCGAAGAGCACAGGAGCTAAAGCGATAAGTGCTTTTTCTTCAAACAATGCGTGGAAATACGCGCACGCTCCAGAGAGAACTAAAATCGGAAGAATCGATAAGCTAAGTTGGTCGATCAACCACTCATATTTTCCATAAATTCGATGCACGCTCATAAACGGATGCGGCTTGTTGCGTGCTTCGACCCATAGGTTGATAGAATGGAAAACCTCCTCTGCGTAAATTTGACCGCTTCCATTGACGGTTGCACAGGTTGAACCCATTTCGAATTCTAGATTATCTATATCGTTTGGCGATTTCGATAATGCGGCCTGTAAAAACACGAGGGGATTTATCGGATTCGAAATTCTGACCGTGATGCTTGTCTCGTTCTCATGTCCGTCAATGAGATGCTCGGCCGCCCAGTGCAGAACAACTCGCTCAGTTTGCTTCCCTGTGGCAATCTTATCGAAGTTTTGAAGGTCACCTACAACCCCATCGTGATGCGTCTTATCGGAATAGGATATCAGAAATGAGAACTTTACGTCGGAGGGATTTAGCTGGCCTAACTTTTCATTTACTTTGTCAAATAGTTCCTTAAGAGCCCTCGGGTCACAAAGATAGACTTGACTGAAGACTTTCGTCACCGCGCCAATGCGTGACTTCGTCAGGGTGTATGGCTTTCCGAGAAGTGCTAGTGAGTTTGTTAGGTCGTTCATTTCTTTTTCATAACGTGAAAGCCATACGCGGAAGTCAGCGCGGAGCGCTGGCTGGAGTTGTATGGGCTGACTGGTTCTGCTCAATTTCTTTTAGTTCTCTTTCAATTCCCCAAGCTCTTGTTTCTTTAGTCTCAGCGTTGATCCAAATAAGAGCATTGATTCCGCCTGTCATGTGCTGAACTTGAACTTGCCAAATCTTTGATTCCGGACTTCCCAATCCATCAATTTCTTCTTCAAGTTGGAAGCTGAAATCAGGGATAAGCCTTTCCTCCGCGAGTAAACCGTAAGTCTGAAACCAATACTCGCTTGCTAGTCTCTGTGCTTCCTCTTTTTCCGATTCGGTGAGTCTCTTGAAGCCGAATTCGGCAAGAAGATCAGACTCAACAATTCCTTTCTGTCCTTCCTGCGGTTCATCTTCGTTTGCTCCCGTTCCATCGTTGATAAGTATGAATCGACTGAAATCTGCGTCATCCAATTCTGCGGCCCATAGCAGGGGACTGAGGATAAGTAGAATGACGATTGTTTTCATTTTTCTGCAGAACG
>NZ_JACHVA010000059.1 GCF_014230055.1 Puniceicoccus vermicola
GAGTCGCCAGAACTATTACAAAAGACGTATGGAGCGTCGAGGCAAGGAGATGGAGACCGAGGCCGTGGTGGACTGGGTCAATCGTGAACGTGCGGTGCAACCGCAGTTAGGAGGCTTAAAACTGCACCATCGGATGAAAGAACAAGAGGTTCCTTTCCAACTGGGCCGCGACCGGTTCTTTGACCTGTTGAGGGAGAAAGACTTACTGGTCAAGCCGGAGCCGAGCACACCGCGCACAACTCAGTGGAAAGAGTATCTTCCCGTATTCCCCAATATCGTGGCTGAACGTCCGGCCGAGGCTCCGGAGGAAGTGTGGCTTTGCGATCTAACATACATCGCAACCGACGAAGGCTTCCAGTATCTTTTTTTGATCAGCGACCAGTTCTCGCGAAAAATCGTTGGTTATCATCTCAGCGATACGATGGAGACAACGGACGCCCTTGAGGCGCTGCGTAAGGCTTGTGGCAGCCTGACTCCGGGCAAAAAACCACGGCACCACTCCGATAGAGGATGCCAATACTGCAGCCATAAGTATGTCAACGAACTGCACAACCGCGGTATCTCGGTGAGTATGACCGAAGTGAATCATTGCTACGAAAACTCACAGGCCGAACGGCTCAACGGCATACTTAAGCAGGAATACGGACTCGGGAGAAAACTCCCGTCAAAAGCGATGGCAGCAAAGATGGTAGAGCACGCTATCGAGTGCTTCAATACGATCCGTCCACACCGTGCTCTGGAAATGAACTACCCGGAGCGAGTCCATCGCCGCGCCGCCCCCATGGGGGCGAATGTCTCCCTTAATTAATCCTCTTACAACGCAAACAATAACCAAAACTATACTGACAACTTTAAATCAGGATTGGACATGTCAGAGCTTTATGCCGAACAGATTTGCTGCATTTCGGAACGCGATTTTTTCCTTCGTCTCGCGTGGCAGATCCACTGCCCGAAACCAGTTGGTTCCTTCCTTCATGTCTGCAAACGGATAGTCGGTTGCAAACATCACCCGATCCACACGGATGTATTTCAGCAAGAGATCGAGCAGCTCATCCTGAAAGAATGCGCTAGTGGTGAACCAGAAGTTGTCATGGAAGTATTGCTCGAAAGGCTTATTGAGTGAAGCTTCGGTCGCCTTGCTCATTTCCCCCACGATGCGCTCGTAGAAAAACGGAAGGCCCTCTCCCATGTGACCGATGATGATCTGCAGTTTGGGAAATCTGTCGAACACCCCGGTCATGATCATTCGAACGCATTGAGTGACGACTTCCTGATGCCAACCATATGCGGAGATACTGAGAATCTGGTCCTGGAACTCCTTCTGATATTCCGGTCGCGCGGTCCTGTAGTAAATTTCGAAGACTTCGTCAGGCGGCAGGCCTGGGTGGATGTATATCGGCACTTCAAGGGACTCGGCACGCGCCAGCACCGGCTCGAAATCAGGATGATCGAGAAATTTTTTCCCGATGATCCCATTGGTCAGAGCTCCAAGGAAGCCATCTTCCCGAACCGCGCGTTCTAGTTCATCCGCTGAGGCCTCCGGATTCTGCAATGGGAGGGTTGCGAACGCCTCGAATCGGCCCGGGTAGGCCGCCATCGGTCCATCGACCAGCATTCGATTGAGACGATAGGCAAAATCGATGCCTTCCTGACCTGGAACATTCTGCACACCGGGTGTATGGGCGGAGAGGATTTGAACGTTGATTCCCGCCTCATCCATTGCACCGATGCGTCGCGGGCCGATTTCGGCAAGACCAGTGTCCTCAAGGAACAGCCTGTCGTTCAGCGTCATTAACTCATGGGTGGAAAAGGTTTCTTCCGTGCCGATAAATGGCAGGTCCTGGTCTCGCAACGAAATGTCTGAAATCTCTTTCGCGGCGGTGCGGGAGACTATGCCGGGCCCGGATAATCCGTCACCTACACCCTGCGCAGCCGGGTCACCTTGAAAGTTGCGGTGTCCTGTCGAAACGCTCTTTTGCGGTTTTTCGTTCTGTTTCATGTCAGCTTCTGCTCCGATGATTACGTTGCGCAGTCTGGGGTGCAAGCTTTGCCCGGCGAAGACTTATCCCGAAACTGGGAAAGTCCTCCTCAGAACGGAACCCTTCCGAAGATCAGGTAGCCTTGATCATGAATGATTTCGATCACGTCGATCAACGGGATGGCCACGAAAAACCATAGAACTTCCCGTAGATTTCTTTCGATTACCTTGATCGAGGTCATTCTTTCTTCCGAATCACGATGGTAGTTCGAAAAGCGGGGGAAGAAACGAGGAGTCGTGCTCAGGTAAGTTGAAAATGACGCGCCGAAGATCTCCAGAAGTCGCTTTTCTTCGCTCTTAATGACGAACCGATAGTACAGTAGAAAGAACAAGGCCGCGATCAGGGTGAGCAGCACGCTCTGGAGGGCCAGGAAGAGTCCCAGTGCTCCGATGAACGAAAAGAGATATAGGGGATTCCTGCAGAGGGAATAGGGTCCGTCGGTGCAAAGAACGGTGTTCTTTCGACCGGCAATGTAGATAGAGCACCAGATGCGGCCGAGTCCCGCGCCGATCAGGAGGAAAAAGCCGAGGATCTGCAGGGCATCGTAAACCCAGCTTCCAAAGGACTTTGGCACAGTGACGACAGCGGCCAGAATCAGAGAGACTGCGATTAGTGCAGAGACGGGCTTGCGGAGCCGTTCTACCAGAGGTGGTGAATCATGGATCATCGAGGCGGACTGGACAGTTGAATCTGTAAGATCGTTTGTCGGATGGACGTTATGAGAAAAATCATTCCAGAGTTCATGCTTGGCTGAACCGAACGGATTTCGGTCAGATGAACGTGCCGAGTATGAGACGTGGGGTGCCAGCATACGGAAGCGTGCGTTAACGGATCGTGAGGCGAACGTTAAAGAAACGCCAAATCGCACCCGCGTCCGCGCCTCACTTCTCGCCGCAATGGTGGAGTCCGACCGTCGGGAGCGACCGTTTCATCAAAAACGATCCTTTTCCGGGACCACTAAAAAACAGCGGAGTCATCAACAGAGCCGTAAAAGGGGAGATTGGATTCCTGCCCGCATGCTTCACGGATCGACTTTCGCTGAACAAACAGATTGACATGACGGAGGGGTCCGGCCAGCAAATGCGGAGACCGCGCGAAGGACGGCATTGTTCCGCCAGGTGCGCTTCTCACCATGATCGATGCTCCCAATACACCCGTTCTCCTCGTAGAGGATAATTTCGACTTAGCCGGCAATATTCAGGACTACCTCGAGCAACGGGGGTGGAGTGTCGACTATGTTCCCAACGGGGCCCTCGCCCTGCACCGTGTGACCGAGCAGACGCACGCGGCGGTGATTCTGGATCTTCGCCTCCCGGTAATTGACGGGCTGGAGGTTTGCCGTCGTTTGCGGAACAGCATCGCGCCCCGAATTCCCGTGTTGATGTTGACCGCCGCAGACTTGCTCGATGATCGGTTGACGGGATTCGCGGCAGGTGCGGATGACTACATGGTAAAGCCATTTGCCTTGCCGGAATTGTTCGCGCGGTTGCGGGCGCTCTTGCGTCGCAGTTCCGCGTTGCCTTCAACCTCGGTGTTGCGTCTGCACGACCTCGAATTGAATTCCTCGACCCGGGAGGTCTACCGAGGCGACCGGCGGCTCATCCTTACGCGCATGGGCTACTCCATCCTTCAATGCCTGCTGGCACGGTCCCCGGCCGTCGTTCCCCGACAGGAGTTGGAACGTCATCTCTGGGCGGATGACCCGCCCGGAAGCGACGCGATGCGCACGCATATTGCGACCCTGCGTGCTGAAGTGGATCGAGGGGAGCGAACCGCGCTGCTGCACACTCACCGCGGAATAGGTTATCAAATGGCCGTGATCGATCCGGCGCACCGACATGAGTGAATCGAAAAAACGGCCACCGGGTCGCCTGGCCTCGCGGATTCGCTGGCTGCTCGTGGGGTTGGCTGTTTCACAGGCCGTGGTGTTCGCGTGGGCTGGATGGCTGCTGCTGCTCACCGTCGAAGAGCGCGTCCAGAACCAATACTATGCGCACCTTCTCGAAAACGCGGCTCAGGCCGCCCCGGGGGATCCGCTGCCGCCCGGTGTGGTCCGCTACACTTCCAGCGAATCAATCAGCGAAGCGATGGGGCTTGCGGATCCACCCACGAAGCCCGGTCTGTATGCGGCATTCGGAGACAGTGATCATAATCGAAGCAAAGTGATGTATGGAATCCTTGACTACGTGTACTGGTCTCGCTGGGATGAAGAGTATGCGATCTGGGTCGACTCGCCCGGGTCGGGGCAGACGGTGACCTGGCTCGTCTCTCCGGTCGAGGAGTACACCGACGCGATTGTCGATTCGATTCAAATCGCACTCCTGGTGGCGGTGCTTGTCGTGATGGTGGTGGCGCTTTCCGTAGGTTCGTTGATTGCCCGATGGGCATTGAAGCCGATGGTCGTTCTCGCCGAGCGGGTGCAGAGACGGAATCCAGACATAAAGGCCGGTGCGCTTTCCCCAGGACGGTCGGCGCACATTGATCGCGACGAAGTTGGTTTCCTCGAGGGTGCGTTAGAAGCTTACGAAGTGCGTCTGCGCGAGTCGCTCGTACGGGAGCGCGACTTTCTGGTGGATTGCAGTCATGAGTTGCGGACACCTGTGGCCACCTTGAAAGGAGCGGTCGCCTTGCTTCAGACGGGCACGGATGATTCTGCGCGGGAGCGTTATTTCGGGCGAATCGAACGTTCCGTGCAACGCATGGAACGCTTGATCGAGATCTTTTTGATGATCTCTCGGGAAGGCTGCGAACAGACGCCGACGCAGACGGTCGCCCCGGCTGAGGTCGTCGCTGAGGTGGTGGATGATATTCGCGCGCTCTACCCCACACACCCGCTGCGGATTCAATTGTTCCTCGACGAAGCCGTGAGGATCGACTGCCATCGTGAAGTGCTGGCAGTGTTGTGCTACAACTTGATCGGCAACGCATTCAACCATCTCCCGGGCGGCGAGGTTTGCGTGCACGTGGATTCGATCAATGGCGAGGGGCGCCTGCGGATCGAGGACGACGGTCCGGGACTGCCCGAGTTCAGCGATATCGCCGTGGTGGCGTCGCCGGGGCATGGGTATGGGTTGACGCTTGTTGAACGCCTCTGTCGCACCCATGGCTGGCGGCTAAACAAAGTGCCGCGAGACCAAGGAGGCACGTGCATCGAAGTGATTTTCCCTCGCGCAGGCACATGAGGTGCGGACCTGCGCGAAGCAGGAGCCGTCAGAGGGGGGCAGGTTCGTTCGATGTATGGCGTTTTCAACCCATAGAGTCGGATGCGGGATCCGCTCCGCAGGAAGAGCCGCGCTGGAGAGGGGGGAATTCACCACAAAAAGCACAGAATTCACAAAAAGGGGATGTTGTGGGGCGCGGGTCTCAGGGCGCGGGGCGTGTGGGGGGCGGCTTCCGCCGGGACTCCTCATAGTAATGGGAGCTTCCAGCTCCCGGATCGCGCAGGAACGGAAGAGGGAGATGAATAAATGCGAACGCTAAACATTAAACGTTAAATTCCCAACATCGATGTCCCGACCTGAAATAGGTTGTCGGTTTTTGTAAAAGAAAGGAAAACCGATGAAAACAAAAAGTGCGATACGCTACAGCGAAAGCTTCAAGTTGCGAGTGGTCCGGGAATTAGAGGATGGTCGTTTTGAGACGATCACGCAGGCCCGTCGTCACTACGGGATATCCGGAACACGGACGATCCATGGCTGGCTGAAAGAGTTTGGAAAGAACTCAATGTTGCCCAAGGTAGTTCGTGTGGAAACGCCAGAAGAACAGATAGAACTCAAGCGCCTGCGCGAGCGTGTAAAGCAATTGGAGAAGGCCGTGGCCGATCAGTTTATTGCGAGTGAAGTGGAGAAGTCATTCCTGGAGATAGCCTGCGAACGTGCCGGGTATGATGACGTGGAAGAGTTCAAAAAAAA
>NZ_JACHVA010000060.1 GCF_014230055.1 Puniceicoccus vermicola
GTCCGTATTCCTGCTTAAGTATGCCGTTGAGCCGTTCGGCCTGTGAGTTTTCGTAGCAATGATTCACTTCGGTCATACTCACCGAGATACCGCGGTTGTGCAGTTCGTTGACATACTTATGGCTGCAGTATTGGCATCCTCTATCGGAGTGGTGCCGTGGTTTTTTGCCCGGAGTCAGGCTGCCACAAGCCTTACGCAGCGCCTCAAGGGCGTCCGTTGTCTCCATCGTATCGCTGAGATGATAACCAACGATTTTTCGCGAGAACTGGTCGCTGATCAAAAAAAGATACTGGAAGCCTTCGTCGGTTGCGATGTATGTTAGATCGCAAAGCCACACTTCCTCCGGAGCCTCGGCCGGACGTTCAGCCACGATATTGGGGAATACGGGAAGATACTCTTTCCACTGAGTTGTGCGCGGTGTGCTCGGCTCCGGCTTGACCAGTAAGTCTTTCTCCCTCAACAGGTCAAAGAACCGGTCGCGGCCCAGTTGGAAAGGAACCTCTTGTTCTTTCATCCGATGGTGCAGTTTTAAGCCTCCTAACTGCGGTTGCACCGCACGTTCACGATTGACCCAGTCCACCACGGCCTCGGTCTCCATCTCCTTGCCTCGACGCTCCATACGTCTTTTGTAATAGTTCTGGCGACTCTTCCCCAGATAGCGGCAACAACGGCTCACGATGCCCCGGACCCCTTCGTTGCGTCCGACGCTCCTCCGCGCCGATTCCCACCGGCTTTTTTTTGGTTCATCGTCGATTGGCGGGAAAGAAGTAGCAAAGAAGCGGAATCGAAGTTAACTGATGTTGTAACTACACTAACATCAATCACTTCAAAACCGCTTCAACATGAAGTCTGTACTATGTTCCCTGTTTTGGGAAGGCTACACTTTGTATAAACACAAGCATCTGGGAAAAGGGCATTTGTTGTTCATCCTAGAGGCCCTAAACGATCCGGTCTGTGGAGGTTGTGGGCAGAGTTGCCGGAGGATTCACGACCAGTCGCTGCGCCGTATTCGCGACTGTGATCTGTTGGATCAGCGGTTAAGTCTGGAGTTGAGTGTCCGTCGGGTTCGCTGCGGGCGCTGCGGGACGAAGACCGAACGCATTG
>NZ_JACHVA010000061.1 GCF_014230055.1 Puniceicoccus vermicola
AAGCCGTAATACAGTAGGTCCGTCTCGTTATCTTGATATTTGGTCGAGAAGCGGAAGGCGAAATCGTCTGGTGCTCCGGTCGAAGCGATAACGCGACCGAATGACGAGTATTCATAGTGGGCGGCAATGGCCCCGGTTTCGTCGAGATACTCGCTGACATTGCCGTTGGCGTCGTAAGTCGGGTAGAAAACGTCTGAACTGGACTTATCCAAGACACTCAACAGTCCTCCTACTCCACCGGCTCCCTGCATCGACCCGCTCAGGTCTTGGCCCCAGAGATAGGTGGCCTGATGGCTGAGACCGGAAACCTGAGAGCTGAAAGTGGCGATTAGGTTCCAGCCGTCATAGATAAAACGCTCTTCGGAGACGGTTTGCATCGAGGCGAGGGGCACGTCGTATTCTTCGACGGTTTTCTCGACCCGGCGACCCTGATAGTCGTAGGTAAAGGTCAGGCGAACGGCACCGCTGCTGGGATTCATGATGTCGGCGTAATTACGGGCCTCGATCATTCTGTTTTCGCCGTTCCACTCAAAGTACCACCCCACTCCATCGTAAGTCATGTTGCCGTCATCGTCATGAGAGGGCGGAGAGCTGAAACCTGAGACCTGAGTGTATTGGTTGAGGGCGTTGGCGGTGTAGGAGCGCTGGGCTGCGGTTCCGAAAGTGGAGGTCAAGCGGTTGCCGATAAAGTCGTAGTCGAAGGAATCGGTTGCGGCCGCCACCGAAGCCCCGGGGTTGTCCGGATCGGTGCCGAGATAGCGATCGGCGGCGGTCACCTGGCCGCGGTCGTCGTAGGTCCAATCGTAAAGGGAGGCCTGGGCGAAGGCGGATCCCTCGTCAACCCGGTCGGTCCGGCGTCCCAAGGCGTCGTAGCGGTAGGTGTATTGGGAGACGGTCGAAACCGTTCCCACCGTTTCCTCGTTCTCCACGACGGTAAGCGCGTTGCGGCCGGGCTCGTAGGTGTAACTCGCGGTGTGGGCCGGGCCTTCGGTCTCGGCGAGCATTCCCACGGTATTCGCGAGGTAGCCGTAGGTAAAGGTATCCGCGCCGTCGGTGACGGTCGAAAGGCGTCCTGCGTTATCATA
This sequence comes from Puniceicoccus vermicola, assembly GCF_014230055.1. Lineage (NCBI taxonomy): Bacteria > Pseudomonadati > Verrucomicrobiota > Opitutia > Puniceicoccales > Puniceicoccaceae > Puniceicoccus > Puniceicoccus vermicola. The sequence goes on from NZ_JACHVA010000061.1 coordinate 1,086, forward strand.
CGAATAACCCACGCTTAAATCCTGATCCGGATCGGCGGCGATGCCAAGAACAAATCCTCCGTTGCGCCCGGCTACCGTCGGCCAGCCAAGGATACGAGAAGGCCGTGGTGCGGGGGCGAGGCGGAGGTGCCGGGACGGCATAAGGGCGTCCGTGACGGTCTTGGAATCCTGGAAAGAGGAATTCGGATCGCAGGAAAACCATGAAACATTGGGCTGACCCCTTTTTGTCACCC
>NZ_JACHVA010000062.1 GCF_014230055.1 Puniceicoccus vermicola
TACGATGGAGTGGGGTGGTACTTTGAGTGGAACGGCGAAAACAGAATGATCGAGGCCCGTAATTACGCCGACATCATGAATCCCAGCAGCGGTGCCGTTCGCCTGACCTTTACCTACGACTATCAGGGTCGCCGGGTCGAGAAAACCGTCGAAGAATACGACGTGCCCCTCGCCTCGATGCAAACCGTCTCCGAAGAGCGTTTTATCTATGACGGCTGGAACCTAATCGCCACTTTCAGCTCTCAGGTTTCCGGTCTCAGCCATCAGGCCACCTATCTCTGGGGCCAAGACCTGAGCGGGTCGATGCAGGGAGCCGGTGGAGTAGGAGGACTGTTGAGTGTCTTGGATAAGTCCAGTTCAGACGTTTTCTACCCGACTTACGACGCCAACGGCAATGTCAGCGAGTATCTCGACGAAACCGGGGCCATTGCCGCCCACTATGAATACTCGTCATTCGGTCGCGTTATCGCTTCGACCGGAGCACCAGACGATTTCGCCTTCCGCTTCTCGACCAAATATCAAGATAACGAGACGGACCTACTGTATTACGGCTTTAGATACTATAACCCCGAAACGGGAAGGTGGCCATCTCGCGATCCCATCGGAGAAAGGGGTGGGTTGAATCTGTATGGGTTCGTCGGGAATGCTGGGGTGGATAGATGGGATTATTTGGGGCAGCTTGATCTTGGACCATGGACTTGGGAGCCGAAGATTAAATTGATTGTTGCGACTGTTACGGTCAAATTTAGATTCACTGCATCCTTTAACTATGAAACTGGTAAGAGTAAAGCTGAGTGCCCAGATGAGTGGCCTTCAAATGTCAAATTTGATTGGGATATTAGTTTAGATGAGAGGGATCAGCGTGTTGGCTTTGATGCTTGGGCTGGACTCAAAGGTGACAATCTCAATGCCATTGGGCGTATTACTGGAGGTGTTCAGTGGGAAGGGAAATCATGGTGGAAAAAGTTTTGGAATGCAGGTTTCTACTTCGGTTCCGAACAAGATGTGAGTGCCTCTTTCCAAACGTATATAAGTAAAGAAATTACAATATCTGGACAGACTTTTAAGGCATGTTCTTGCGTAAGTGGATCCATCGATCAGACCGTTGGTGTCGAAACTGATTTTCATATTGTTCCAACTGGTCTCGCTATTGTAACAGCTGGCATTTCAGCTTATGTTTCAAATATTGGAAAAGTTGTTGTAGTCACAGGTAAGCTTGCTGGAGCTCGGTAAAATTTTTAATATTCGCTATGAAACAAAGAGATGTTGCAAAATTTATTTTTAAAGGCAGGAGAAAGCTTGGAAACGCATTCCTTATCGTCTTCATTCTAGGCATTGTTGTTTTTAATTTTTTTCCAGAGGCAGGATGTTTTTTGATAGGGGCTGGTTTTACTACTGGAATATATATACACTCCAGGATTAATGTGGAATCCGAGTCTGTTATAGTTGGATGCTATAAAGCTGAAGGTAAAGAATCAAAGACAGACGTTTTTGTTGGATCTGAGAAGATCGAATTACCTTCTTTCTGCCGTGAAACTATTGATGATAAAGATGGCATGAAGTTTTTTTCATTTGCCATAGTTGCGCTTCCCGAGGAGATGGCCGAAGCCGGGACAGAAAAGGACTAGGACGCCAAAAAGACGTCACGTCTTGAATCATGACAAGAATCCCCCAGTGATCCCTGCTGGAATCCGGTCAACTCTTCGGCGCGTCTCGGACGCCCTTATGCCGCCCCGGCGCCCCCGCCCCGCCCGCGCCGCGATGATTGGAGGTCCGGGCCTGCGCTTTCGCACAAGGGCGTTATGTCCAATCCCGCCTGATTCCTCCTGCCAGTCGCTGGAGCTCCTTCGGATGGGGCGGGTTTTGACATAACGCTGTCTTGTGCGAGTCTTCCGTCTTCGCCCCTTTTGGACTACGCCGAGACAGGTCGGCCAGGATAGGCGGCGCGGTCGGGGTGGGGGAGCCGGGGCGGGTGCGGGCTCACGTTGTATTGGTTCGGAAACTCCCCGGTGTCGCGGGAATGTTCCCTCCGAGTCCTTCGGCCTCTGCGCGCTCCTTCGTCGCTTTGCCAAAAGCTTCCCTCCGCATCGGATTCCGATGCTCCAAAGTTTGGAACGGCCCCGCGCCCGGCGGCAACGGCAATCCGGGAGGCTTGCCTCCGTATTGAAATATCTCCGACAAGAGGAATCTTTCCTTAGTCGCTCCCCGCCACGCGCCCCCAAAATCGCACGCTTCGCTTTGCTCTGGGAGCTTCCCCCCGCCACCCGTGGCGCGGTTGCCCCGCGCGTTGCTCGCTTTGCTTCGCCGCGCGGGGAAATGCCACTCCGACGCAGGACGCGACGCCCACGGCCCGGCAAGCGGGCCATCTACGACGCTTGAGGATTACCCGGCGAAGCCGGAAGGATGGGGAAGGAGCCATGCCCCGCGCTTCGCGCCTGGCACCCAATCTTGGGCCGCCTCCCCGGCCCGCTGGAAAGCGGCTAAAGAGAAAATCATCTTTCGGAACGGCTCCTGGCGGCCAAGTTGGCGCGGATGTTCCAAATGCGTTCGATCTCGTCAAATGCGTCGTCGAAAGCACGACGCAAAAGGCTTTGGTCGGGAAACCGTAGCAAGGAGTTTGCCGAAGCGATCTCCAGCGAGTCGTTGTAGAACCGTTTTGGGTAGCGGGCATAAGCCCAGTTGGAGCCCTTGCGTGCGGCTTCGTATAATGGAAAGTAGTGCTCGCGAACAACGGCATCGAGAATCGTGAGAAACTCGCCAATCGGAACGCTTTCGCCGAACGGTCCGATTTGCCGAACCCTTGCGGTTAGCCCGATTAGATCGTGTCCGATGTCCTTTAGTTTCTCTCGGTAGTCTTTCCGCTTCTCGGAAGTCATCCAATCGTGATCCCGGAGGTTCCGGCACTCTTCGAACTGGCAAAGCCACATGCCCTTGAGAAATATCTCCGCGCCCATCTGGAAAACCGGATAGGGAAGATAGGTGTTCAAGGGTGGTCTGGAAAGGCCGCTGGACAACTGAACCGAAATCGTGCCTTTGGCACTTTGGATCAGATCCCGGCCATCTTCGAGCCATCGAAGAGGCTGAAGATCGGTATCGACCTTGAAACCGGGTTGGAGGCTGGGGTTCCCATCACGACGTTCAAGCCATGCTTTGCGCATGGCTTGGTAAGCTTCTTCTTTTTTCCGGTCACCGTCCTCGCGCATGCATTCGGCGATGAGCCGAATCGTGTCATCGTCCGGCTCCATTGGTGCTCAGGAGGCCTTGTCGAGGTAGCTTTCGAGCATCTCGAGAACGACGCCCTGCTTAGCCTTCGGAAGTCCGACCAGCCGCTGTGTGAGTTTTTTCACTCTTGGCGGTGGGCCGCTTTTGATCTTCTCGGGTTTGAGATCGAAGAGTTCGTCGAGGGAAACATCGAGAACCTTTGAAACCTTGAGCACGAAATCACTGGTTGGGTTCGGGCAACTGCGTTCGTAGTGGTGCACGAGGCTCCTGGAAATCTCCAGCGCATCGGCGAGTTCCTGCTGGGTCATGCCGCGTTGCTTGCGAAAATGGGAGAGTCGTTGACCGAAGAAAGGGGCTTCCTTGGTGGTGGTTCGTCCGCTTGCCATGGGCCGATTATACGGACGATTCGTCAAAATGGTCTTTTTCACGGAAATCGCTTGCATGTCTATGCCAATGTGAACTATCAAAAAATTATGCAAGTTAAGAATGCTTAAATTTTTGATAGTTTTGCCTTGACTGCCAAATACGAAAAAAGGCCAGCAGCTGAGTCGGGAAAACATAAGCCGCTGACCTTCAATCAGTAAATGAATACAAAGACATGAAAGAAGAAAACGGCCCGGAAGGGCAAGCTGAAACGACCGGACGGAAGCCCTCTCCGGTGAAACTGGTGGTAGAAATCCACCCCCTGAATCTGGAGCCTGCCCGGGCGTTGGCGCGGGAGCGTTGCTTGCAAAAGCTCGAAGAGACGCTCGGAGAGTTGGCCCACGATCTGGCCGAGGCTTGGAATCGTCCGGGCAGTTGGGAGGCGAGTCGGGTGACGGACTGGCTGGAGAGCCATTATCCACCGGTGGAAACCTTGAAAGAGTGGAGGCGGGAAGATGGGTAGGATCCCCGAGACCGAACTGGACTCCCTGAAATCCTCCGTGGACCTCGCGGCCTTGGTCCGGTCCAAGGGAATCGAGCTGAAGAAGCATGGCTCGAAGGACCTTGCGGGCCTCTCGCCGTTCACGGAGGAGAAGACGCCGAGCTTCATCGTGACCCCGGGCAAGAACCTGTGGCACTGCATGAGCAGCGGGCAGGGCGGGAGCGTGATCGACTTCGTCATGAAATACGACGGGGTCTCCTTCCGGGAGGCGGTGGAGCTTTTGCGGACGAAGAACCCCTCGCTCTACCGGAGCGCGGGTCCGGTGAGGAAGTCCACCGTTCCGAAGCTTCCGCCTCCGATCGAGTTCGACGCGGACGACCAGACGCTCTTCGGGCAGGTGCTCGCTTACTACGCGGGGCGGCTAAAGGAGAATAAGGCTGCGGTGGACTACTTGAAGAAGCGCGGCCTCTGGGAGGAAGAAGCCCTGGCAACCTTCCGGATCGGCTACGCCGACCGGACGCTCGGGCTGACCTTGCCGCACAAGAACCGCAAGGACGGAGCGGAAATCCGCACCCGCTTGCAGCGGCTGGGGATTTACCGCGAGAGCGGTCACGAGCATTTTAACGGATCGCTGGTCTTCCCCGTGATCGAC
>NZ_JACHVA010000063.1 GCF_014230055.1 Puniceicoccus vermicola
TACGATGGAGTGGGGTGGTACTTTGAGTGGAACGGCGAAAACAGAATGATCGAGGCCCGTAATTACGCCGACATCATGAATCCCAGCAGCGGTGCCGTTCGCCTGACCTTTACCTACGACTATCAGGGTCGCCGGGTCGAGAAAACCGTCGAAGAATACGACGTGCCCCTCGCCTCGATGCAAACCGTCTCCGAAGAGCGTTTTATCTATGACGGCTGGAACCTAATCGCCACTTTCAGCTCTCAGGTTTCCGGTCTCAGCCATCAGGCCACCTATCTCTGGGGCCAAGACCTGAGCGGGTCGATGCAGGGAGCCGGTGGAGTAGGAGGACTGTTGAGTGTCTTGGATAAGTCCAGTTCAGACGTTTTCTACCCGACTTACGACGCCAACGGCAATGTCAGCGAGTATCTCGACGAAACCGGGGCCATTGCCGCCCACTATGAATACTCGTCATTCGGTCGCGTTATCGCTTCGACCGGAGCACCAGACGATTTCGCCTTCCGCTTCTCGACCAAATATCAAGATAACGAGACGGACCTACTGTATTACGGCTTCAGATACTATGTCCCCGAAACCAGTCGGTGGGCGTCTAGGGATCCGATTGAGGAAGAAGGTGGCCCGAATCTGTATGCGTTCGTCGGGAATGATGGGGTGAATGCGTGGGATTACTTGGGCAAACAAGGAAAACTCGGACGCTTAACAGATTTTTGGTATGTTGAACGAAGATTAAATCCAACTGGAGATTCTGCTGCTGATCGTTTTATTAAAGCACTCAATCTTCAGCATGCGTTTGTATTGAAATCCGAGAGTCCATGTGCGCCGCTAAAGACAGATCCAGGGTATGGATTTTACATGAAAGGCGTTACAAGAGAAAAAGTGATAATAACCCAGCTGACTACAGCGCAACAATACAGAGTTAAAGGAGTCAGGTCTAGGTTTAGATCTGGTTCGAAGGAAGGGACAAGGTGCGATTGTGCCAGCGACGAAGACATATTAGAGTGTATTCGGACTTTTCCGCCCTCTAGGAGTTACTATGTTCCACCTGCCAATCTAAGAGGTCTTTGGGAGTTTCTTACGGGCAAGAAGTATGCTTGTGATGACTGGGCAGAAGAAGCAGCTAGTGCCTGTTGTCTTAACAAAACACACATAAAGAAAACATGTGGTCAAAATTGATGGCTAAGTTCTATTTTGTGCTAGCTTTGGCTAGCACTATAGCCTTCCTATTTGTTGGGTTCTCACTAATAAAAGATAAAATGAGAATGGCTTGGAGGCCGATGGTATTGAATGATTTTTTCCATGCCATCCGAGGGGAACTAAACAATAATGAAAATTATAAATCCCTTGATGAAATAATTGCTGGTGGAAAGGATTTATCTTTAGAAACGATCTACGCTAGCAATAGCGAATTAGGTCTCAGTAATCTTGAGACTGCTAGAAAAATGAAAAGTGATGGCTTCACGAAAAGCCAGATACTCGAAAGTGTTGAGCCACCATTTAAGATTGGGTTTCTAGGTGATCGATGGTTTGTCTACGAAAATCCGAGGATTTTTGATGCTAGTGATGGATTGCTCATTCAAATGGATGATGGAACAGGTAGTTGGGTTTCAGATGGATTACTTCAGTCTTTGGGTATGACCCAAGGACATCGGTAACAAGTACCACAAGGACATCGGTAACACTTTATACTGGCGAATATGCCATGGAAAGAAACCGAACCGATGACCGAAAAAGGGGAACAGCGACAGGGTATGACCCCAATGGCACTTAGATAAGGCGGTTTTCAGTAATTTTGTATCCGCATAATGGATATAGAGCTTGCCCGAGGCGTTGGATTCCGCAAGTCTTTGGTGTGCAACAAAATAACTTGTTTCTTCCCGGTTTTCACCACGCCTTCGGGCGAAGCCCTAAGTCCGGCCTCAAGAAGCTCGAGGCTGCGAGGGATTCGATCATGGAGTCACTTCCGGGTCAACTGCCGAGGATCTTCGGCGAGGTATTGCCTGTTGAGTCCATACCGAAGCGTCCGCCCGACCGCTCCGGTATCCGCCCCCGCTTCCGGCCTCCGATTACACGGCGATGGCCTGCGCTTTCGCCCAAGTGATTTTATATCCAATCCCGCCTGATACCTTCCTGCCAGTCGCGGGCTCCTTCGGAAGGGGCGGGACTGGACATGAAAATCGTCTTGTGCGAGTCTCCGGCAGAAGTGGGTCGGCCGGGGAGCGGGGGCTGCTCCCGGCTCGGACGGGCTCCGTTGTCTTCGATTCGGTGACTCCTCCGTGTCGCGGTAATGTTCCCTCCGTGTCCTTCGGCCACTGCGCGCTCCTTCGTCGCTTTGCCCGAAGCTTCCCTCCGCATCGACTTTCGATGCTCCAAATTTTGGCAAGGCCCCGCGCCCGGCGGCAACGGCGATCCGGTGGCTTTCCCTCCGTATCGGAATATCCCCGACAAGAGAGGGTGACAAAAAGGGGTCAGCCCAATGTTTCATGGTTTTCCTGCGATCCGAATTCCTCTTTCCAGGATTCCAAGACCGTCACGGACGCCCTTATGCCGTCCCGGCACCTCCGCCTCGCCCCCGCACCACGGCCTTCTCGTATCCTTGGCTGGCCGACGGTAGCCGGGCGCAACGGAGGATTTGTTCTTGGCATCGCCGCCGATCCGGATCAGGATTTAAGCGTGGGTTATTCGTATGATAACGCAGGACGCCTTTCGACCGTCACCGACGGCGCGGATACCTTTACCTACGGCTACCTCGCGAATACCGTGGGAATGCTCGCCGAGACCGAAGGCCCGGCCCACACCGCGAG
>NZ_JACHVA010000064.1 GCF_014230055.1 Puniceicoccus vermicola
CCTGCTCTCGATTTGCGTAGGACGAGAGAGAGCTGGAAGCTCTCACTACTATGGCTGGATTGCCGAGTAGGTCTTTTGCGGTGGAGAAGAGAAAGTAGCGAGAGCATCCTGCTCTCGATTTGCGTTGGACGAGAGAGAGCTGGAAGCTCTCACTACTATGGCTGGGTTGCCCGGCAGGTCTTTTGCGGTGGGGAAGAGAAAGTAGCGAGAGCATCCCTGCTCTCGATTCGATTCACGCTGGATCGATTCGATTCACGCTGGAAATGGAGAAAGCCCGAAGCGCTCACAACTTTGACAACGGATTCTTCTTTTCTCTGTTTCTAACCCGGTGCTAGCATCGTTCTCATGGAAAAAGCGATTACCCTGAAAAAGCTTCGGAAAGTTTTTCGTTCTGGGGCGGTTCGGATTTCGTCGGTTCTTGCCCTGGAGGGGCTTGATCTCGAAGTGCGAGGTGGGGAGGTTTTCGGACTCCTTGGGCCCAACGGTTCCGGAAAGAGCACCACCATTAAGATCTGCCTCGACTTGGTTCGTCCGACCTCGGGCGAATGCTTGGTCTTCGGCGGGAAGGCTTCGCAGCCCAAATCGCGACAGCGGATTGGTTACGTTCCGGAAGCTCCCTTCTTCTATGGCTATTTGACTGGTGAATCTTTGGTGCAGTCCATGGGGCGCTTTTCCGGGCTTTCGGGGAGCGATCTCCGCAAGCGGACGGGCGATGTCCTCGAGACCGTAGGGTTGCTCGGAGCCGAGAAACGGCCGATCCGCACTTATTCCAAAGGAATGATGCAGCGGCTGGGGTTGGCTCAGGCACTGGTCCATGACCCTGATTTAGTCATCCTCGATGAACCTACGGCCGGCGTCGATCCCATCGGGGCCCGTCAGATCACCGAGATGATTCGCCTCCTGAAATCGCAGGGGAAGACGGTGCTCTTGTGTTCGCACCTGCTGAGCCAGGTCGAGTCGGTCTGCGACCGGGTTGCGATCTTGCATCGGGGAAGAATGTTGGCCGAGGGCACATTGGATGATCTTCTCCACTCCACCGGGAGCAAGCCCTCGCTGCTCTTTGAGAATCGGAAAGATTTGGCCAAGGGCCGGGAGGTCGCAACGGCTGCCGGTCTCCAAGTCGAGGAGGGGGCCGCGACGGCTCACTCGCTGGAAGAAGTCTTCGTCAATCTCGTCCGCGAAAACGAAAAGGAGAACGCAGCATGAATGGTTTTCGTTCGCTCTGGCTCATTGCCCGCCACACTTGGACCGAGGTCGTCCTCTCGCGGGTATTCACGATTTTCGGTCTCTTGGCTGCGGCGCTCATTGGTGCCTCCATCTTCCTGACCAATTTCCACTTCGGCTCGGCGGAGATCCGTTTCATCAACGATCTGGGGCAGGGGGCCATTTCCCTCTTTGGCTCGATTCTGGTGGTCACCCTGGGAGCGCAGTTGTTCTTCCGGGAGATCGAGCAGCGGACCGTCCTTCCCATTCTGGCCCGTCCGGTCACCCGCTCCCAGTTCCTGCTCGGGAAGTTTCTGGGCACCTTGGCGCCAATCCTCATTTTCGTCCTCGGGATGCTGGTTCTGGTCAGCATCCTCCTCTGGTGGCGCAGTCATTCCCTTACGGATGATCCGAGCATCAATAAAGCGACGCTGTCCGGGGTCCTTTCGGAGGCGTGGATTTCCGGACTCTTCCAGATCCTGAAGTTCTTCGTGCTGGGTAGCATGGTCTTTGCCGTGGCATCCTTTGCGAATTCTTTCAGTTACACCGTATCAATGGGTTTCGCCCTCTTCTTTGCGGCGCACCTCGTCCACCTCGCCATTGATTTCTATCAGTCGGGGGAAGGCATCCTCTATACGGTGTTGGGCTTCTTTTTCGCCTACTTCCTTCCGGATTTCCGAATCTTCAACGAGCCGCCCGTCGATCCCGAATACTTGCGGACCATTGGTTATGCGGCGATCTACACCGTAGTCTATTTGGGGATCGCGGTGGGATTCTTCCACCGCCGGGAGTTGTAGGGCGCGCAGGGAAGCAATCGGACGATGTCACGCATACCTCCATTCATCTGGTTCATCCTCATCAGCTTTCTCGCTGGGTGGGCGACCCTTCCTCTACGCAAAGAGATTCAGCCTCCCGAGCAGGATTTGAGTGAACTGGACGGCCTTGGGCAGTCGGTCATCATTGGCTCTCTCGGGGGACTTCGAGCATTGGCTGCCGATTTCCTCTGGCTCCAGACAAATTACTACTGGCAGCAGGAAAACCACGGCCTCACGGAAACGACCGCCCGGGCGGTGACCCGTCTTCAGCCGGATTATCCTTTTTTCTGGATCGAGGCCTCCCGGATGATCGTTTACGACATGCCGGTCTGGCGTTTCTCCAAAGATCGGACGGCTCCCAAGACCGTAGAAAAGCGGATCCGCCGCGAGCAAGCCGAGCGGGGACTGGAGCTCTTAACCGAGGCGGCCAAGTTTGTCCCCGATTCACCGGCGATTCCCGCGGAAAAAGCCCGGATCTACTGGACGGTTCTCGACGATCCGGATATGGCCCAGGAGTATTATCGGGTCGCTTACGAGAAACCGCCACATCCCCCTCTCTACGCTCGTCTACGAGCCGTCATTTTGATCGATTTGGGGCGTTATCAGGAGGCGATGCGCTGGCTGACTCAGGTTTTGGCAACGATGGATCCCAATAGCAGCCCGGCACAGTATAGCCTCATGGAAAGCTATCTCTACGATTTGCGCATGGGCCAAAATCCTCGGGAAGAATCGGACGATCCGATTCCCCGGTTCTCCGCTCCCATGGCGCCTCCGCCGGTAGCGAAGGAAGGCACGGATTCGTGATCTATCGCCGATTTGGAAAGCGGGTCTTGGATGTTGTGGTGTCCATGGTTCTGCTTCTCCTGTTGCTTCCCGTTTTTCTGGTGGCGGGGGTGTTCGTGGGCGTTTTTCTCGGATGGCCGGTTTTCTTCCGTCAGATCCGGCCCGGATGGGGAGGTCGCCTCTTTACCCTGATCAAATTTCGCTCAATGAGCTCGGCTCGTAGTGCCGATGGGGATTTGCTGCCGGATCACATGCGCTTGGGGAGGGTGGGATCGTTTCTTCGCTCCAGCAGTCTCGACGAGCTTCCGGAGCTCTGGAACGTCTTCCGGGGTCAGATGAGTCTGGTCGGTCCCCGTCCGCTGCTTCCCCGTTATCTTGAGCGCTATACTCCCGAGCAGGCCCGCCGCATGGAGGTCCGCCCCGGCATTACCGGATGGGCCCAAGTGAACGGTCGCAATGGCTTGGACTGGGAATCCCGCTTCGAGATGGATGTCTGGTACGTCGACAACCTCTCTCTGGGACTCGACTTGAAGATCCTCGCGATGACCTTTTTCAAGGTGTTTCAGCGCGAGGGGATCTCCGCCGAGGGTCACGCGACCATGGAAGAGTTTCGCGGGACCGCTCAGAAGGGGAAAGATCCCGATTCCGCCGCGGTCAGGAATCCGCGTCGCGGAAGTTGACCACCGTGATTCCGGGAAGCGCTTTGTAGCGCAGCGGAGACCCGGTCAGAATCTTCAATTCGTTTTGCTTGGCGATGGCCCCCTCGATTGCGGTCTCGAGTGGGATATCGTGCGCGCGAAATAAGGACGCTGTGCGGGCGATGAGAGGCTCGTCGAAGGAAATGACAGGGAAAGCCTTAATAAACCGCTCCACGATCTCCTCGCCGTCCGCACCGGCGGAAGCGAGAAGGCGGATGCTGGTCGGGACGCTGATCGCAAAAGACGAACGGCTGTTCGCCTCCGCGAATCGACGTGCGTCCCCGGTTTTTCCCTCCAGAGATTCTCTCCAGATGTTTTCGACGAATTCGATGTCAGCGAGGAAATCCATTCAAATTTCCTTACGCGTCTTCCGGCTTCTTCTCGCCTTCTTCCTCGTCTTCGTCTTCCTCGTCTTCGTCCCACTTCATGGTGTCGTCTTCTTCGAGGGTCTCGTCTTCGCTGTCGAGATCGTCGAATTCCTCTTCGACGGCATCCTCTTCGGAGGGAGCCTTGCGCTCTTCATCGGCTTCGAGTTCGTAGCCTTCCGGCACGTATTCGAGGATCGAGGTGATTTCCTGGAAGAAGTGGGTCGCCCGTCCTTCGAGAAGGTCGCTGTTTTGCTGTTCGCGGATTTCCTCTTCCAGCTCTTCGATGGTCAGTTTCTGAGCAAAGTCGATGAGGTCGTTGAGCATCCGAACCCGGAGGCGTGTGACGTGTTCGATGAAGTCGGCGTAGGGGCCTTTCTCTTCGTCGATTACGTCGGGCAGGGCGAAGAGGGGCTCGTCCGCTTCGAGAAGCGATCCCTTCGTGCGCACCAGACGGACGTATCCGTCCTTGATCTCCTTATCGATGGAGAAACCAAAAAAGGCGTTCTCAAAGAGCTGGGGATCGAGGTTGTATTCTTGGAGGGGTTCAAGCAGATCGATCACGTAGGCTACCTGTCGGGGATCGACGATGCCGAGACCGTCGACATCCCAGTGGATGTCGTCACTGATCTCTTCTACCCACCAGTTGAGGTCGGAACCGAGTCGTGCAATGCACCAATTTAATTTTGGGTTGGCCTGAGACATAAGACACTCGACGCCGCAATTTTCTCCTTTATGCAAACCAAAAGTGTTTGCGATCTCGAATTTTTCGGAGTCCGATGGGTTTGAGCGACCGCTTATCAGCCAATGGATCTATTTTACGAAAAGATACTTCGTCCCCTTTTTTTTCGCCTCGGACCGGAGCGGGCGCATGAATACGGAAGAAATTTTCTGCAAACCCTCAGCACGGTTCAGCCGGCCTGTCGGCTTCTGGCGAAATTCACCCAAGGACGAGGAGAATCGATTGAATTAGCGGGTCTGAAGTTTCCGAACCACATCGGTCTCGCCGCTGGGATGGACAAGGACGCTGAATTTGTTCCCGCCGCTGCTGCCCTCGGGTTCGGTCATGTCGAGGTTGGCACCGTGACTCCGAAGCCGCAGCCGGGCAATCCTCAGCCGCGCCTGTTCCGCTATCCCGAGCACGAGGCGATTGTGAACCGGATGGGTTTCAACAATCACGGCATGGAGGCGATGGGCAAGCGGCTGCGCCGACTCCCGGCTCCCGGCAAGAGAATCGCTCCAGTCGGAGTCAACATCGGCAAGAACAAGAATACGGCCCTGGAGGACGCGGCGTCGGATTACCTCTCGTGTTTTGAGCACCTGGTCGACCTTGCCGACTATTTTACCGTCAACGTCAGCAGCCCGAACACCGAAGGTCTGCGGGAGTTGCAGGAGAAGGACCGCCTTCTGGAGATTCTTGGAGGCTTGGAAGAGCGCAATCGGGCGCGTAAGGCTGGAACCGTCCCCATCTTTCTGAAAATTGCTCCCGATCTCACTTTTCACCAAATTGGCGAAATCCTCGAGGTCGTCGCCGAGAGTGGGGTGGCCGGATTGGTGGCAACCAATACCACCATCGGTCGCGATTCCCTGCCAGCGGGCCGGGAATACGAGCATGGTGGCCTCTCAGGGAGCCCTCTTCAGCTACGTTCTACCCAGATCATCCGCTTCATCTCCCGTGAGACCGGTGGAAAGCTACCCCTCATCGGAGTGGGAGGAATCCACGATTCCGCCTCGGCTGCGGAGAAGCTCGATGCCGGTGCCCATTTGATTCAGCTCTACACCGGCTGGATCTATCGCGGTCCCTTCTTTGCCCGCACCCTTGCCCGCTCTCTCCGCTTCCATCGGGAGAACTGGTAGCTCGCCTCGTTGCTCTCAGGCTAGGGGCATTGCTTGCAACCCAGCTGCGTATTGAGCAGAGAGGCCATTTTGAGCTCAATGAAATCGTCCAGAATAGGATAAAAGAAAAGATGGCCGGACCATACGGTGGTGACAACGGCTAGCGCGAATCGCGCTAGGTTAAGGGTTTGAGCGGGAAAATTTTGATATAGGGGACTCTTGATGAGGAACCACTCCACCCCGCGTCCGCGGGATTCCCCTTTACCTGTAGCACGGGAGGAGTCTTTCTGTAATTTTCTGACTCCCCTCCTACGAGTAGGAGGAGGGGACCCCCGACTATGTCGGGGGTGGGGAGGTTTCCATTCCATACAACCTCTTAAACTTGTGCCCCTAAGCCAAGCGCTGCCATGGCAAAACCCAAAGTAGTGAGAGCTTCCAGCTCTCTCATCGGAATCGAAATGAACTCGCCCATTTTGCTGAACGGGCTCATTTCGCTCATCCAGTGCCGCTAGAGTCAAAAATCGAAAGACTCTGTCTGAGCTTTGAATTCCTCGTGTAATTCTCACTTCGATAGTTAAAACGGAACAAACGACGCAATCCCAGGTAAGTCTCGGTGGGAGAGGGAGGTCTTGGAAGTATACAAGTATCTGTCCATCAAAGAAAAAGATGTCCGGGCTGGGTAGTTTTTCAGAGTTCACTACCGGCGACAGTCGTTGTACAGGTGCCGTCGTGTCGTCCGGGTCGTGTCGAAACGACGTACTTTGTGGAAACCTTTTTCTCGACATTCCAATTACGGAGCTGTCAGGGTCTTGTGATTGGAATTTCTAAATCGCTACACTTGAGACGCTTGAGGAAGACCAAAATGTTTCAGATCAGAAATTTATCCATAGCTTTATCCCTCGCCCGCTCCTTGATATGTGTCGTTGAACGACGCATTTAACACTGTTCTGGAAGAGAAATGAAATACCACGACTACCACATTCTGTCCTACTCTGTGGATTGTCAGGAAGGCGTAATTTCATTGGATCTTGGACGCCCTAGTCAACCCGAGATCTCGAAAGAAAAAATAATCTTCTCGGGAGTAGTTGGATATCACTTCCAAGATGCCTTGGGGTGAATGGCACTAGTTTAAGCCTCTTTGCGGCGTGGATTTCGACGTCAAAATTCGGTTTCTGAGTTCTTGTCTGGGTCGTGTCATTTTCGGGAAGGTTTTGGGTCTTCGTTTGAGGACTCTGGGCTCGATTCTGTTTTGTCTTTTTGGGATCTTGTCTTTGGCTGCCAGTTCGAGCAATCGCTCCCAGTTTTCCCGGCCCGGATCGCAGGGGATGTCCCTCCAGTTTTCAAGAAGATCGACGGTTCCTTTGAAGCTGAGTCGATCCAGAGGTGCGCGGTGATCGGTGGAAGCCTGCAAGAGCGTCCAGCGAATCAGGTTATGGGCGATCATGTGCATGGCGAAGATCTTTCGGGCCATCTCGGGGGTTTTGGCTCGCAGGTGATCGGCACCGAGAGTGGTTTTGAGGTCTCGCAGGCTCACTTCCATGTTCCACCTGCGCAGGAACAGGTCGAGTATCGCTTCGGCGGGAGCATCCAGCAGCGTTGTCATTACGACGATCTCTTCGGGGCGGTGACCGGGCGTTTCGATCTTCCGGCGGATGTAGCGCACGCGGATCGACTTCGGCAAGGCTCTCCATTCGTCCAGTTCCATGTAGAGGGGCCTTTGGGACGAGGCGGGCCTTTCCCAAGTAGTGATCCGATCCTCGCAGCCTTTGGGAAAGGAGATCTTGCGGGAGGCGTGGAGGCGTCCGAGCGCATGAGCTCCCCGGCCAAGCAGAGTCGCCGTGTTCAGATAAGAGCAGTAAGCCCGGTCGAAGAGCAGGATGTCTCCGCCTCCGACTTGTCCGATTAAATCCAAGCCGTGGAAAAGAGCGCTTTCGCCGACATTGAGCGGACTTTCTTCGTAGTCGAGCATCGCCCCGCTGGAGAGATCGTGCAGCCCCACCACCTGCATTACCGGATAGCCGCACCCTTTCTTCTGCTCGGAAGGTTGCGGGAACTCCTTCTGATTGTCCGGCGTGTCGTCCATGCTCACTCCCGTGCCGTCGACCGACAGCACACGACGCCCTTCCCAGGCCGGGTCGGCCTCTGCCGCGAGCGAGTCCGACACTTCGCGGTGGATACGCTTGAGATCCTCCGACGTAAACTTCTTCTGCCGAGCGGTGCAGTAGCTGGAGGTGGACGAACTCAAAGCGGGCAAACCGTCCGCAGCGCGCGCGGCCTGGATCTCCTGCAAAGCGTCCCGACAGGAACCCCCTCGCAGCACTTGCCCCAGAAAACCCCAGAACAAACACTCCCGGTCCATCCCCCGTTTGCGCTCGCCGGGCCGCTTGGCCAACACCTTCGAAGGAACCAGATGGCCGAACCAACCCCGCAACCGATTCGGCTTCCCGGCATTCGCGTTCTCGACATTGCGCCGATACTGATTCAGTGTTCGCTTTCTGGCTCGTCCCACAAGACCGGAGAAACCGGGCAAATAACTGTTAACTCTTTTCATATCAACAGCTTGCGCGATTTCAATGGTCGGGACGAGCCTTTTATCCATTTTAGAGCATTTTTCTCCCGTAGATACCCTTAAACTAGTGCCATTC
>NZ_JACHVA010000065.1 GCF_014230055.1 Puniceicoccus vermicola
GCGAGTACACGTACAGCGTGGAAGCGATCGGCCACAATGCGGGCCTTGGGGAACCAACGGCGCACGAGCTTTCGGTAACTCTGGGAGAGGTCGATACAAACAACCTCGACCTTTTCCCGTCCGGGCAGGGAAGCCAGGAAGCCAGAGAGCTCCTTTTCGCTGCGACCGGGCCTGACCTCGAAGACCCGATTGTTGCCGAGGTCGCAGAAGGTGGTGCAAAAGCGGTTCTTTTTGCCCAGGGTATGCTCGTCGATTCCGAGCATCCGGGGGCAATCCCGGTTGGAACGTTTGCGCACCTCCAGCTCGGTGTGCTGGTGATAAATCCGTTCGACCGTAGCCTGCCCGATTCGCTCCCTCTTGGCCAAAGTGCTCGCGCAGATCCCGTCTTCGTGGCGCTGGTGGACTTCCTTGCGAAAGAGCTCCGAGCTCTGGCGATAAGGACGGATGCCCGGAAGCGTGGGAAGGAAACTCCGCTTGCACCTCCAGCACCAGAAACGGCGGGTGTGCACCAACAAAAAAGTTGAACGAACATAACCACTTCGATGACGCACCTTCCGAAGATAACGGCCCTTACTGCGCGGCCCCGGGGCCGCGCAGTAAGGGCATCTCTCAGGCTCCCTCTCCAGAACCGCCTCCAACTCGTCCAAATCCGATTTGCATCGCTGCGAGATCACTTCGTAGCCTGCTATTCCTGTTAGGTTATTCATTGGGGA
>NZ_JACHVA010000066.1 GCF_014230055.1 Puniceicoccus vermicola
CTGCACCTGCTCCTCCACAAATGAGGGCGATCCCAGCACCATCCCGTCGGTAAAATAACGCACCCGGCACCGCAAAACCACAGACAGGGGCAATTTTCCCTTCTCCTCTTCCAACACCCGCACCGCTTCTTCCCGAGAGATCGACTTCTTCTCATCCTTCTCCCCGGCCCCGGCACCATACAAAGTCTGGCGATACCCAGCCAGATCCTTGTCCACAACCGAAAGACCAGCCCGAGCCATCCGCCCCCCTCCAATCGCCTCGGCATACCCACAAAATCGATAATCCTTAGGATCTTCAACCAACCCCGCCCGCACCGCATTCAAGTCAATATAGGCAGCCACCGTCCGCAGCGCCCAACGATCCCCTTCCACCAGAACACTCTTAAACCGCTCACACCAAAGCGGTCCAAAACGATCCCGCGACCGATTAAACCAAAGCGTGAATCGTTGCTTGAGGGTCTTCATCATCCAGGAAACATCCCCCATCCGTCGCAACAGACTCTTCCGCAAGTCCATCCCTTCCAAAGTATGATCCCGAAGGTGCCCCTCCAAAACCTCAGCCCGCATCGGATTCCAAGGCGTAGGCTTCGGATAGAGCCGACGATACCGACGCACCAACTCCTCATCCGAAATACTCACCTCCGCCGGCACCTCCACCAAAACATGGAAGTGGTTCTTCATCACCGCATAGGTAACCACCCGAATCCCCGAGAAATCAGCCACCTGCCAAATCATCTTCCGCAAAACCTCCCTCTCCCGATCCCCAAAGAGAGCCTCCCCATTCACCGTTCGACTCATCACATGGTAGTA
>NZ_JACHVA010000067.1 GCF_014230055.1 Puniceicoccus vermicola
TCACGGGGCCGTAAGGTTCTGTCCGATGGCGAACGTGAGCGTTTGCTGGAGGCCTACGAGGGCTGCGGACTGACGCAGAAGGAGTTTTGTCGGCGGACAAGGATACCAGACGACGTCAAGGATACCAGACGACGTCAGGTCTTGATTCTTGACAGGTACGAGGCGTGTGCATTGGCTCACGGTTATGGCGAGGCCCCTGAGAGTAGAGTATGCGGGAGGATGTTATCACGTCTTGAACCGCGGAAACTATCGTCAGAGGATTTTTTCGGGGAAGGGAGCTGCGGAGGCCTTTGAACGTGTATTGGGGGAGGCGGCGGAGCGGTTTGGATGGCGCGTGCATGCCTATGTAATCATGAGCAATCACTTTCATCTTGCCGTGGAGCTTGGCGAACCGAATTTAAGCGAGGGGATGAAATGGTTGCAGGGGACGTGGATTCGCCGGTTCAATCGTTTTCGGAACTGGACGGGGCGCCCGTTTCAGGGGCGTTACAAGGGGATTGTTGTGGAGCCCGGGCATGTATTCGCGCAGGTTTGCCACTACATTCACCTGAATCCGGTTCGTGCGGG
>NZ_JACHVA010000068.1 GCF_014230055.1 Puniceicoccus vermicola
GCATCAAGGTAGGACCGTCCGTTGCCGGACGGCCCCCTCGCAGATCCCTGCGTGCGGGACTACCGCACAGGGCTCCTCTGAGCGGTCGCGCAGTGGAGTGGACCGGGAGGCTTTCATCTGTAGGAGAGAGTCCATGAGACGGATCGTTGGAAGGGTTTTTCTACGATATGAGGGTTAGGGATAGCGAGGGTAATCCACATCCGGGAGAACCCCGTCCAGTTGTAGCTGAGTCTTTGGCTGCGGCGGTTCAGGGCACGGAAGATAATCTTCCGCGCCAGAGTCCAGTACTGCCAAAGGCGGTCCGAGTTCCCGATCACTCCGTAGTAGTTGAAGTAACCGGCAAACCTACGCCGGAGGATGACAGCCAGTTCCTTCAGAGGCCGACTCCGGTTATTCCGCATCCATTCTTTAAGCCCGGAGAGCGAAGCCCTGAACTTCTTCTTGGACGTTCGCCGTTTGACGGTGACCCGACCCTTGCGGGTCCGAGCCCAGTAGAACTCGAATCCCAGAAAGGCAAAACAGCCACTGCCTTCGAGATCGCACCGACTGAACCTCAGGATGGCACTCTTGTCAGCGGCCATGCTCAACCCGAACTTGGCCATTCGGCGTGGCAGTTCCGAAAAGAACCGCTCGGCCTCGCTGCCATATTCGAATCCGACGACAAAGTCATCTGCATAGCGCATGCAGACGTGCGCCCCCCGAAGACCTTTCGGCAAGACCTTCTCCACCCACAGGTCCAATGCGTAGTGCAGGTAGATGTTGGCCAGAACAGGCGAGATGATCCCCCCTTGCGGGGTTCCCGTTGCCGGGTGGATCACTTCACCGGCCTCTTGCAGGATTCCGGCTTTGAGCCACTTGCGGATTAGACGAATGAACGCTTGATCGTCCACCCGCTCCTCCAGCATCCGACACAGCCAGTTGTGATCGACGTTCTCGAAGAACCCCTCGATGTCCGCCTCCACTACCCAGTGCACTCGTTCGAGAACGAGTCGTTCGCGCAGTTCCTGGCTCGCATCGCGCGCTCCCCGCTTCGGCCGATACCCTTTACTCATATCCAGAAAGTCCGCTTCGTAAATTGCTTGCAGCAACTTGCTCGCGGCCATCTGAACGATCTTATCTTCCAACGCGGGTATGCCCAAAGGCCGCAGCCTACCGCCGCCCTTGGAGATAAACCGCCTCTTTACGTGCTGGGCCCGATACCGCTTGGCGACCAGACGCTCCAACAACCCACGCAGATTCCCGTCCAAGTCCTTCTCGTAGTTCTCCACGCTCACACCGTCCACTCCCGTGGCCGCGTGGCGACGAAGCTCGTAAAAGCTCTCGTACAGCATCGGCAGGTTGATCTCTCGATACAGAGAACGAAACCGATACTTCGGCTCCTTCCCCGCTTTCTCTCTCAGTCCGAGCAGGGTGCTTGACACGCTCTTGTTCGGGACAGTCCTTCCCGAGGCGTGTGCGCTTTGCCCGTGTAACCGCTCAGCCCGCTCCTTCCCCCCGTGATCGGCCCTACCGTCTCCGAGTAATACGAACGAGTCTGACTCCTGTTTGTCCTTCGACTGCATCTCCGGTTAGTTGATGCCTCCTACCTCTTTCCAGAGGAAACAAACAGGCCTCCCAAGTTCAAGGACGCTTCTTTGCATGCATGCCACGGCTTCGAACCCCGACGGGCCGAACAATGCCTTACCATTGCGGCATTGCCCGTGCTGACTTCCGCGCACGTTAAAACCGTCGTCACCCGCATCTGCACTCTTTACGGGGCTAAATTGCCTTCGGGGACTGCGACTCCCCTGCGGCCTGCATGCTTCCCTGTGTACGCTTCGTCGATGTCGTTCCGCCATCCCGACACGCTTCCATGTGGATAACGCATCGGGCTCCGCCTCTAAAAGCGGCAATCCTTCTAATGGCTTAGCTGACATCAGCGCAACACTCGGTAGTTTCTGTTTGGTTATTACTTTGAAACGTCCGGACTTTCACCGGACAAGAAGCGCCTCGCTTCGCTTGGCGCACTAACGTGGAGGCTAGGCGGCCCGGCCTGAGAGGTCCAGAGTTCTGTGAGTTGTCGATTTCACGGGGACGTTTATCGGGTTGCCTATGCCGATTGGTTGGGGGCTAGCCGATGACGGGTGCTAAATCTGCGATGACTAGCAAGAATCCAATTAAAAAGACGGTTAACTCGATAGGGAAACGCCAAAGTAACCGGCGACTACAGATCGAGCGGGGGTCCTCTGGATCATGCAGTATCCAAAACTCTTTTCCCAAGACTTCGTAAGAGAACTCAAAACTTTCCCTGCAGGTGGAAAACTCTTCTCCCGTGGATGTCTTGAAGCTCACGATCGGAAAGTTCTGTGGTAAGGTCTCGTTGTGTAAGTGGCGTTCATCGGGTCGGAGGTCAATGGCACTTAGATAAGGCTGGATTCATGGATTTTGTATTGCCAGAAAGCAGACAGGGGTCGCCCTAGGCGATGGATTCTGCAAGCTTTTGGTGTGCAACAAAACAACCTGTTTCTTCCCGGTTTTCACCGCGCCTTTGGGCGAAGCCCTAAATCTGCCCTCAAGAGGCTTGAGGATAGTCGCAATTCGATCATGAAGGGTCTTCCGGGTCAACTGCCGTATGTTTTCGAGGAGGCGTTGCCTTTGGAATCGATTCCGAAGCGTTCGAAGGAACGCGATCGTGGGTTCTCTTCGGCGGTTACGGTTTGGCACATGATCAGTCAGGGCATGGGATCGGGCACTCTTCGAGCGGGGTTGGTGGAGATCAATGCCACCTTGAGGTCCATGGGCAAGGAAAAGCTCTCGAGCAAAACCGGAGGCCTCTGTCAGGCTCGACAGCGTTTGCCCGAATCGACCGTATGCGC
>NZ_JACHVA010000069.1 GCF_014230055.1 Puniceicoccus vermicola
ACGTTAGTGCGCCAAGCGAAGCGAGGCGCTTCTTGTCCGGTGAAAGTCCGGACGTTTCAAAGTAATAACCAAACAGAAACTACCGAGTGTTGCGCTGATGTCAGCTAAGCCATTAGAAGGATTGCCGCTTTTAGAGGCGGAGCCCGATGCGTTATCCACATGGAAGCGTGTCGGGATGGCGGAACGACATCGACGAAGCGTACACAGGGAAGCATGCAGGCCGCAGGGGAGTCGCAGTCCCCGAAGGCAATTTAGCCCCGTAAAGAGTGCAGATGCGGGTGACGACGGTTTTAACGTGCGCGGAAGTCAGCACGGGCAATGCCGCAATGGTAAGGCATTGTTCGGCCCGTCGGGGTTCGAAGCCGTGGCATGCATGCAAAGAAGCGTCCTTGAACTTGGGAGGCCTGTTTGTTTCCTCTGGAAAGAGGTAGGAGGCATCAACTAACCGGAGATGCAGTCGAAGGACAAACAGGAGTCAGACTCGTTCGTATTACTCGGAGACGGTAGGGCCGATCACGGGGGGAAGGAGCGGGCTGAGCGGTTACACGGGCAAAGCGCACACGCCTCGGGAAGGACTGTCCCGAACAAGAGCGTGTCAAGCACCCTGCTCGGACTGAGAGAGAAAGCGGGGAAGGAGCCGAAGTATCGGTTTCGTTCTCTGTATCGAGAGATCAACCTGCCGATGCTGTACGAGAGCTTTTACGAGCTTCGTCGCCACGCGGCCACGGGAGTGGACGGTGTGAGCGTGGAGAACTACGAGAAGGACTTGGACGGGAATCTGCGTGGGTTGTTGGAGCGTCTGGTCGCCAAGCGGTATCGGGCCCAGCACGTAAAGAGGCGGTTTATCTCCAAGGGCGGCGGTAGGCTGCGGCCTTTGGGCATACCCGCGTTGGAAGATAAGATCGTTCAGATGGCCGCGAGCAAGTTGCTGCAAGCAATTTACGAAGCGGACTTTCTGGATATGAGTAAAGGGTATCGGCCGAAGCGGGGAGCGCGCGATGCGAGCCAGGAACTGCGCGAACGACTCGTTCTCGAACGAGTGCACTGGGTAGTGGAGGCGGACATCGAGGGGTTCTTCGAGAACGTCGATCACAACTGGCTGTGTCGGATGCTGGAGGAGCGGGTGGACGATCAAGCGTTCATTCGTCTAATCCGCAAGTGGCTCAAAGCCGGAATCCTGCAAGAGGCCGGTGAAGTGATCCACCCGGCAACGGGAACCCCGCAAGGGGGGATCATCTCGCCTGTTCTGGCCAACATCTACCTGCACTACGCATTGGACCTGTGGGTGGAGAAGGTCTTGCCGAAAGGTCTTCGGGGGGCGCACGTCTGCATGCGCTATGCAGATGACTTTGTCGTCGGATTCGAATATGGCAGCGAGGCCGAGCGGTTCTTTTCGGAACTGCCACGCCGAATGGCCAAGTTCGGGTTGAGCATGGCCGCTGACAAGAGTGCCATCCTGAGGTTCAGTCGGTGCGATCTCGAAGGCAGTGGCTGTTTTGCCTTTCTGGGATTCGAGTTCTACTGGGCTCGGACCCGCAAGGGTCGGGTCACCGTCAAACGGCGAACGTCCAAGAAGAAGTTCAGGGCTTCGCTCTCCGGGCTTAAAGAATGGATGCGGAATAACCGGAGTCGGCCTCTGAAGGAACTGGCTGTCATCCTCCGGCGTAGGTTTGCCGGTTACTTCAACTACTACGGAGTGATCGGGAACTCGGACCGCCTTTGGCAGTACTGGACTCTGGCGCGGAAGATTATCTTCCGTGCCCTGAACCGCCGCAGCCAAAGACTCAGCTACAACTGGACGGGGTTCTCCCGGATGTGGATTACCCTCGCTATCCCTAACCCTCATATCGTAGAAAAACCCTTCCAACGATCCGTCTCATGGACTCTCTCCTACAGATGAAAGCCTCCCGGTCCACTCCACTGCGCGACCGCTCAGAGGAGCCCTGTGCGGTAGTCCCGCACGCAGGGATCTGCGAGGGGGCCGTCCGGCAACGGACGGTCCTACCTTGATGCCTTAAAATGAAAGCCATTAGGGCAATCTCAACTCACTCTTTCGTCTGTATCCTCATCACTGCGAGGCTTCTCGCCGAAGGCTGTCCGAGTGGTCACGAGACCCCTGAAGGGATTGCCTGCGATGCTGTGCAGGCCTACGCGGATTGCGACTCCAAGGCCTGGTTGAAGACTCTGATCAGACCTATTTACGGAAAAGAAGGAGATGCAGCGTATGAGGAATTCAAAAAGTATATGGTCAAGATGACCGATGAGAATGAGAGCAAAGAGGGGTTTGTCGCTCCGATAATCGTAAAGGTGTTCAAAGCAAGAAACTTTTCGATGAACGGGCCTGGCTCGATGGCCTACGCGATGCATGGCATCACCGGAAACATGTTTGTCGACATCGTCGTGGATGTCGGCGGTAGGCTACAAATCCTCAGGTATCATGTTATGCAGGACAAGGACCAGAAGTGGTATTTCGAACCTCGGCCCGATCTTGCCAGCCTATTCGCGATGAGCCTGAATGACGAAGCACCTTCCGATGAGCTACTCTGGGGATTGAATCGAGAGGGCGAACACGACGATCCAGACAACCTGGTGAACTCGTCAGATAATCCAAAAAAGAAACGAAACGACTGAGCTCTCGGGCTGAGGCACTGATCTCGACGTTCTGAAAAGAAATGAATCAAAAATTCTTACCACTTAAGATTGAAGGCAAACATGTCTACGTTGGATTCTGGATGCGTCTCGCGGCGGGGTTGGCCGATGCTCTTATTTTGATCTCTTTCGGTTTCTTGTTTGCATGGCTTGAGAGCATTGATCGGAACTTAGCGATTGCCGTCACAATCCCTTCCGCGACTTTGTTTGCGTTTTATAACATATTTTTCAATGCACGGTTTGGAGGAACCCCTGGCAAATTGTTCTTCGACATTCGGATTACACGCCCCGACGGAACTCCAATCGGCTGGAGACATGCTTGGTGGCGTTCGTCCGTCGATCTGTTCTTCGCGGTTTTGTTTCTTTGCGTAAAAATTTGGGCATTGTCTCAGATAGATCCTGAAACCTATACCGAGCTGGACTGGTTGAACAGGTCGCAAGAGCTCTCGAGTTTCTATCCTGCGTGGTATGGATTGCTGGGCATTCTTTCTGCCGTCTGGGTATGGGGAGAGTTTATCGTGCTATTGTTGAATAAGCGAAAACGCGCAATCCATGATTTTATTGCTGGTACGATCGTGATCAAAAAAGAGTTCTCAATGCACTCCAAAGACATCCTGAAACCGCCACTTGGCAATGAATCCGCGCCAGATCCAGCCAAGCCTTTGTGACCTTCGTGGTGAAAGAAATCTCGAATCTGTCATTGCAAATAAACCAGTGAATGAGCCCTGACATCCTGAAAACCCCATGAAAGTTCAAGGCAGAGAGGTCGCCTACACCATCCTGACGCTTGGTTTTTCGGGCTATCGAAAAGCCAAGAGGATTCTCGATGAAAATGAGCTGAAAGAACGAATCGTCTTCTCGGAACAGATCCTTGGACTGATGTTGGCCTTGCCGATCTTCTCATTCTTGATTGTCGCCAATAGTTTGATGGAAGGCTTGGCAAAAATCGACAAGCTTCCAGCCGAAATCAAAAGTTGGTGGATCGACGGTGAAATGGGGACCTTCGATTTGATGGACGGCCTTTTCTGGATACCCCAGTCATACCTATTTTTCCTTATACTTCACTTGTATTTGGGCGTGGCCTTTTTTCAGCATTCGCACGGCATACAGGCGGAGGATCGGATGAAGGTCTTGTTTTTTGGATTTTATGCACTGGACTGGGATCTTTCGAAGCATTTGGAGCCAACAAATCCTATACCAGAATCGCTAGAGTAGGATGCTGTCGGATCTCATGGCTTTCGTTCGCTTGGATCGTACTCCGTCCAGGATTTTGTCCGTTCCAAACGGACCTCCCCATCAGCTGACGCTGGTCCCCGCAGCCTTTTACCTTTCGGCAAGCTCGAGACCGATCCGTCTGCTTCGACAGCCGGTAATCGTAGATTGACTCTGCGTGAGCTCCCGGAATCAAGAGCTGGACTTATACCTGTGAAGGTGCCGAGCGAAGCATGGAAGCTCGCGACGTTCTTTGGGGAATCCGTTCTCGCATGACTTTAGTCGTGCGATTCCCGCGAAGGGATTGGATCTCGGAAAGATCGCGGATCGGACTTCGGTTCCGAAATCACTTGCCGAAAACGGAGCCCTGCGGTTTTCTTCAATCTCCCCATCATGAAAAAATTATTCCTACTACTCTTGGTTTTCCTGACTCCCGGTTTGCTCCTTGCGGATGCGCTTCATCAATGGACGGGCTCGGGCCAAATTGAAGGCCAGGTCTTTGATCTCAAACTGGTTATTCTGGAGGACCACAATTTTGTCGTCTTGGTCCAAACTCCTGATGCCCCGTTTGCGGTCGAAGGAACTTGGGAAAGCGAAGACGGGAAAACCCTCAGTCTTACGGTCACCACGGAGAAGATCATGGATGAAGAAATCCCGATTCAGAAAGGAACGCTCTTCATCACGGATGAGAAGAATGCGCTGATTGTTGCCGAGGGATTCGGGATCGAATTGGAGCGCGAGATGCCAGCGGGTGCGGATTCGGATGCTGGAACAACGGGCAAGACGGCTTCGGCCGGGGAATATGTGGGGTAGGTCCATGCCTTCCGCGCTTTCTCGCCCAATCTCAGGAAATTTGGCGATTGGAAAACGGGTTTTTATTCTATTGTTGCTCGTGTTCTTGGGAAGTGCCGGACACGGGCAGCCTGTTTTGCCGTCCAATAGTCTGGTTTGGCAGGGCTTCAATGTTTCTGCGGAGGATTTTTCTGAGAAATGCCTGACTCTCCTCGAAGAAAAGAAGTACGGAGAGATCTTTTTAGTCACGAACTGGCGGACTCAATCCATAGTGATGCAGGGAGTCATCCTGCTGAAGCCGGATATTTTAATTCCGACAGAAACGGGAGCTCAGCGTTTTATGGATTTCCTCGAAGGACAGGGAAGACAGGGAAAGGAATATCTCAATTTTGCCAGCAATGTCGCTCTTTTCGACCAGTCCGTTGCGTTCTCAGTCCAGGAAGGGTTGATTCCGAAATTTAAGGCTGAGGAGATCGACGAGATCCAACTCGAGGAGGCCAATTCCAAGTATCCATATTCTTTTTGTCGGGTAATTCTGAAGAACGGTAGTTTCTTTTATATTGCTTTGGACCGATCCAAATCTCAGGGCTGGAGACTGAGTGGCTTTATCGATGGGGCGGGTGAATTGGCTTGGCCCGCGTCCTTATACGAAGAGGTTTTACTCGTTAGAGAAATCGATCAACTTCTTGACGGGAAAGAGTGGCGTTGGGTGCCTGATGACAAGGATCTCGTCGAGGACTACGCGCTCAGTTACGGCGATCAAGCCCGGATCAAAAACCTAAGGAATACCGGTGCTGTAGAGGTTCTTGTTTCGGAAAACGGGGAAGAACAGTATTTTATAATTCTCGAGGGTGAGGTTATGGAAATGCATTCCGTTCTATCCGGGAATTCTGATTTGCCTGGATCCGAATCGTCTCTCTGACGCTTCCGTTCTCTTTCGATTAGACTGATCTCGTGAGGGAGAGGGACAAGAGCTTTTCGCTCTTGGAATCGAGAGCTGGAAGCTCTCGCTACTTTGAGATTGCGCTTTTTTCGCTTCTGCGAGGAGGTTTTTCGGGAGATGTACTCTGTCCTCATTTCTGGGATAAAGCACGGTAGAGGGATTGGCGGGCCCTTGAGATCGAGAGCTGGACTTGTGCTCGGATCAAAAAAGAAAGCTGACAATTCGGTCGGGGTTCCTTTCGTTCTCTAAATGCAACGAGTGAAATTGAATGAGTCTGCTGCGGCCGCTGAACCTCAACCGGTTCTGATTGTCGGATCGGTCGGATACGACGATATCGAAACTCCTTTTAACAAGGACACCCGGATCTTGGGTGGATCGGCTTCGTATGCCTGCTTGGCCTCGAGCTATTTTGCGCCGACCCGGATGGTGGCGGTCGTGGGCAATGATTTTGAGCCGAGTGACCGCGCTCGTCTAGACGATCACGGGATTGATACAGCTGGACTGCAGGTGGACGAAAGTGGTCCGACTTTCACTTGGTCGGGTAAGTATCTGGAAAATTTCAACGAGCGGGAAACCCTCGATATTCAGCTGAACGTTTTTGAAAAATTTGAGCCGGTTCTTCCGGCAAGCCAGAAGGATTCCCGCTATGTCTTGCTGGGGAACATCCACCCGGGTCTACAGTCGCACGTGCTCGATCAATTGGATTCGGACGACGCCTTTGTCGCGGTCGACACCATTGATCTTTGGATCACCATCGCGAAGCCAGAGTTTCTCGACCTGCTGAAGCGGGTCGATTTCCTGGTCATCAATGATAGCGAATCGGAACTCCTGACCGGTGAATCCAATATTATCAAGGCCGGTGCCGCTCTCCGTGCCTTGGGGCCGGACAAGGTCGTGATCAAAAAGGGGGCTCATGGCGCCTATTTCTTCTATGAAGGGGGACTGTTCGCTCTTCCGGCGTATCCGGTAACTGAGCTGCGTGATCCCACCGGCGCCGGAGACACCTTTCTTGGTGCGGTTATGGGCTATCTCGCCGCTTGCGACAAACGCGACATTCCGACGATCAAGCAGGCTCTGCTTTACGGAACCGCCGTCGCCAGCCTGACCGTGGAAGCCTTCAGCTGCAATCGACTCGAGTCGGGTGGGGCGGAGACGATTGAGAAGCGCGTCGAAGAGCTTCGGGCGATGATTTCGCTCTGAGCGGTTCAGGCGAACCGCCGATGCAAGAAGTAACCGCTCAGCTTCAGCTGCGCGGGGCCTGGGGCTGCGAAAGTCCTTTCTGGCTGCCGTTCCGAAACCGACGCGATGGGGGCAGCTAAAGCTGCGCCCCTACAGGAAGTAGCCGCTCAGCTTCAGCTGCGCGGAGCCTAGGGTTGCGAAAGTTCTTTCAGACTGCAGCTCCGAAACTGACGCGATGGGGGCAGCTAAAGCTGCGCCCCTACAAGAAGTAGCCGCTCAGCTTCAGCTGCTCGGAGCCTAGGGTTGCGAAAGTTCTTTCAGACTGCAGCTCCGAAACTGACGCGATGGGGGCAGCTGAAGCTGCGCCCCTACAGGAAGTAGCCGCTCAGCTTCAGCTGCGCGGAGCTTGGGATTGCGAAAGTTCTTTCTGGCTGCCGTTCCGAAACCGACGCAAATGGGGTAGCCAATTCTACCGGGCTGCGAGGCGGGGTTCTCGGATCCCTTACTGAATGTGCCGCGAATCGTCGTGATCTTTTTCGGTGTAGCCGGACTCCTGGCGCTGGTGGTTGACTTTGTTTTTGGCGAGGTAGGCCTGATAAACATCGTCGGCGCTCATGCCAAGGGCCTGGGCGGCTGAGATCAGAAAGTGAAAGAGGTCGACGACTTCGACGCGGGCGTTTTGTTCGTCAAATTCCTGGTACTTGGCCCACCATTTCCAGGGGACGGAGTCGATGAGTTCCGCGATCTCCTGCTGCATGGCGCGGGTGTAGTTCAGGACCCACTCGGTCTTTTTCTCGGGAGTCAGGTCTTTCAGCGTGACGCCAATGCGCTCGTTTAGCTTTTCCTGCAGGTCGAAAATTTCCTCAAATTTATCCATGTCCACGGAGTGAATCGGTTTCTCGGTCAGAAAACAATCCCCGAGAAGCGAATATCCCGCGAGTCGAGTCTAGAGGGGAGTTGAGAGCGGGGTGGTTTTCCTCAATCGTTGTTTTCGGGATTAGGTTTTGGGGATTTTCGGGGCAAATCTTAAAAAATGGGGAAAACCCCACTCTTGCCATTGTCCGTAAGCTGCGCTAATCGGTCAGGTTTTTCCATGCCAGAAACCGAGAAAGACAGTCTTCCCCGAATCCTGATCGTCGATGATGATAATGAGATTCGCTATTCCTTGAAACGAGTCTTAGGGAAATTGGACGCTGAACTCCTTGAAGCAGGTAGCGGCGAGGAAGGCCTCAAGGTTGCAGAGAAGGAGAAGCCCGAGGTAATTCTTCTGGATAACCGGATGGGCGGAATCAGCGGAATGGAGACTCTTCAGAACCTGCGTTCCCTCGGCGGCGGCTCTGTCATCATTATGATGACGGCGCACGGAACGACGCAGACGGCGATCGAGGCCATGAAGTACGGCGCTTTCGATTATCTCATGAAGCCCTTCGAGCCGGAAAAGATTCTCGATTTGGTCAAAAAGGGACTGCGGGCACACAAGGATCGCCGATCCTCGGGTAATTACGAATCCAAGCTCAAAGTCGAGGACTATGCCGAAGGGATCGTCGGAAGCTCCGAGGGCATGCAGCTCGTCCTGAAGCAGGTCGGGCAAGTGACGGCCAGTGATGCGACCGTGATGATCACTGGAGAGAGTGGAACGGGGAAGGAACTCGTCGCTCGCTGTATCCATGACCACAGCCTCCGTTCGAAGAAGACTTTTATCGCTGTCAATTGCGCAGCGATTCCCGACAACCTGATTGAGAGCGAACTTTTCGGACACGAGAAGGGTTCTTTTACGGGAGCGACTTCCCAGCGACAGGGGAAATTTGAACTTTGCGACGGGGGCACGCTCTTTCTCGACGAGATTGGCGATATGGCTCTGCCCACGCAGACCAAGATCCTCCGGGCGATTCAGGAGGGAGAAATTCAGCGGGTCGGTGGAACTTCTCCGATCCAGGTGAATGTTCGGGTTATCGCGGCGACCAATCGGGACATCGAGGAAATGGTCAAAACGCAGGATTTCCGCGAAGACCTTTACTACCGTCTCAACGTCTTCCGGATTCGGATCCCCCCCTTGCGCGATCGCCGGGACGATATCCCGGAGATCATCGACTACCATCTGCAGCGTTTGGCGAAGCAGAAGAAGATCCGCCCACGTAGCATATCTGCCGAGGCCTTGGAGGTGATGAAGGCCCAGCCTTGGAACGGAAACGTTCGGGAACTGGAGAATGTTGTCTACCGAAGTGCGGTAGTCGCCCAGGGGTCGACGATCCTAGTCGCCGATTTGCCAGCAGATCTGGAAGGTCGAGAAGGAACAGACCCCATTGCTGCTCCGGCAGCTCCCTCCCGAGTGGAAAATGAGGTTCCGTCCACTGGAACGGACCCCGTCAGTCAGGATCAGGGGGAGGAATCCCTCTTCGATGCCCTCTTTAATACCTTGGTGACAAAGGAAGAGGGACGTTTGCTTCAAGCCGTTGAATATGCGATGATTCGCCGGTCGATGGATCATTTCGAAAACAATCAGGCCAAGGCCGCATCTCTCCTCGGGATGTCGAAAAGCACTTTGAGAACCCGACTTTCCCTGCTCCGGGCGGAGGAAAGCAAAAGCGAATAACCATGGAAGACGACCGTAGGATCGTGATTACTGGCGTAGGACTGACTGCGCCCAATGGAAATGATTTGTCGGAGTTTCGGACAAATCTTCTGGAGTGCCGCCCCCGGATCGGAAAGCTGGACCTGCGCTACATGGGGGAAACTCCGGCAGGGATTTGCGATTTCGATGCGCTGCGCCACCAGAAGAAGCGCGAACTTCGAGTGGGAACCCGGGCCGGAAGTGTCTCCATCTATTGCGCCCGCGAAGGGTTGGCCGACTCCGGGCTTGAGTGGGAGTCGATGGACACCAACCGCATCGGAGTCTATGTCGGCACCACTGAACACGGAAACGTCGAAACCGAGAATGAGGTCTACAATATCTCCCAATTCGATTACGACACCCGCTTCTGGTCCCATCACCACAATCCGCGGACGGTGGCGAACAATCCGGCTGGGGAAATTACTCTGAATCTTGGGATTCACGGTCCGCACTATACGATCGGGGCTGCTTGCGCCGCCGGGAATGCCGGAATGATCCAAGGGGCTCAGATGCTGCTTCTCGGTGAAGTGGACGTCGCTGTGGCTGGAGGAGTGAGTGAGAGCATTCGTAGTTTTGGGATTTTTGCCGGATTCCGCAGTCAGGGAGCTCTCGCGACCCATGAGGACCCCAATCAAGCCAGCCGCCCCTTTGATATGGGCCGCAACGGCATTGTCGTAAGTGAGGGTGGGGCTCTCTACGTTCTCGAGCGTTTGAGTGATGCCAAGAAGCGCGGAGCCAAGATTTATGCCGAACTCAGTGGGTGGTGCATCAACTCCGATGCCTCCGACTATGTGCTCCCGAATTCTGAGCGTCAGTCGGAATGCATGACCCGGGCGTTGAAGATGGCCCAGATGAACCCAGAGGACATCGGAATCTTGAGCACCCACGCCACGGCAACGAAGCAGGGCGATATTCAGGAGTGTAAGGCAATTCGTTCGGTATTTGGGAATTCGAAGACCACTCACATCAACAATACCAAGAGTTACATCGGTCACTGCATGGGAGCCGCCGGAGCCTTGGAATTGGCGGGGAATATTCCTTCCTTCGATGACGGGATTGTCCATCCAACGATCAATGTGGATAGCCTTGACCCGGAATGCGAATTGCCCAACTTGGTCATTAATGAGCCGAAAGAGGGTGTCCCCGTGAACGCCATTCTGAACAGCTCATTCGGGATGCTGGGAATCAACTCGGCCCTGATCATCCGCAAATTTACCGATTAACCCCTTTCAAAATGACAAAAGAAGAAGTTCAGAAAATCGTTCTCGAAATTATTGAGGAGATCGCTCCCGATGAGGATGTCTCCTCGATCAAACCGGAGGTCCGTCTCAGGGATCAACTCGATCTCGATTCCATGGACTTCCTGGATATCGTGATGGAGCTTCGCAAGAAGTACGGGATTGAAGTCCCTGAGGAAGATTATCCCAAGCTGGCCAGCCTCGAAAGCTGCGGAGAATACCTAACTCCGAAATTTAACGAGAAAACCTGATCCGCAGGCGCGGATTTCGGGCGGGTTCATGGATCTTGGTGTCGCCCGTATGAGTGATTATTACGATGTAGTTGTCATCGGAGCCGGGATGTCCGGCTTGGCGGCGGCAATTCGGGTTGCCCTCGCGGGTAAGTCCGTTGTCGTCCTAGAGAAACACGAGGCACCCGGTGGGCTGAATAGCTTTTACCGGCAGGATGGTCGTGTTTTCGATGTCGGGCTCCACGCTCTGACGAACTATGCCGAGAAGGGGCAGAAACGTGCTCCGCTGAATAAGATCTTCCGGCAGCTGCGCATCCCCCGTGAAGCCTTCGACCTGAACCCTCAAGTGGGTTCACGGATCCGGTTTCCAGAAGCCAGTCTGGCCTTCACAAATGATCCGGCCCGATTGGAGGAAGAGATCGCCACGCATTTCCCTGATTGCATTGATGGCTATCGGGAAGTCGTCCGCTTCGTAGAGGAGCGGGATGCGACTGCTCTCACGGATCGCGGAGAGATGGCTGGACCTTTTCTTCGCGAGAAGATTGCGGATCCTCTTCTGCGGGAGATGCTTCTTTGCCCGATTCTTTATTATGGAAGCGCGACCGAAGATGATCTCGACCTCGATCAGTTTGTCATCCTCTTTCGCTCCCTCTTCTTAGAGGGCTTTTCCCGGCCCGTAGAGGGAGTTCGAACCATTGTCCGGGCTCTCCTGAAGAAATTGAAGGAAGTCGGCGGAGAGCGTCGTATGCGCTGCGGAGTGGCCCGCATCCTAACCGAATCCGGCAAAGCGACCGGTCTCGAACTCGACGATGGCACAACTCTTCGCACCGGAACCATTCTCTCGAGTGCCGGGCTCGTCGAGACCAATGAGCTCTGTGGTGTCCGCGAGGATCGCGAACGGGTGGGGCGCCTCTCGTTTGTCGAAACGATTTCTGTCTACCACGAGAATCCCGGTAATTTCGGTTGGGAGGACACGATTACCTTTTTCTCGACTCGGCGCCCATTTCGCTACCAACGCCCTCAGGATGACCTTGTGGATCCCTGCAGCGGCGTCATCTGCATCCCGAATCACTATCAATACGAAGAAGGTCGATCGCTGAAGGAAGGATTGGTTCGTTTGACGGCCCTCGCGAATTACGATCGATGGAAGTCCCTCCCCGCGGAAGAGTACCAAGTCGCGAAGACCGATTGGTTCCGCAGGCTGCAGGAAGTCGCCCGTGAGGTGCTGCCGGTTCCCACCAAGGATCCGACTCACTCCTTAGTCGGCCGGGATATGTTCACTCCTTTGACTGTTGAGAAATTTACCGGTCACCTCGGCGGGGCGGTCTATGGATCCTCGCAGAAGGCTAAAGATGGACGGACCGACTTTGAGAATCTATACCTTTGCGGTACCGATCAGGGCTTCCTCGGCATCGTCGGTGCCATGCTGAGCGGGATCTCGATCGCGAATCGGTACGTGGTCGCTGGGGAGTAGAGGGTTCTCCGAGCGGCAAACCTGTGTCCGCACCTAACTTTTCGGAACGGCGCTTCTGGAAAAGCCTGTCGAGTGCGTAGAGGCGCGGCGACCTTTGCGGCGGGTTTGTGAGATTATAGTCTCGAATCGCACGACTGAAGTCATGCGAGAAC
Organism: Puniceicoccus vermicola; assembly: GCF_014230055.1. Lineage (NCBI taxonomy): Bacteria > Pseudomonadati > Verrucomicrobiota > Opitutia > Puniceicoccales > Puniceicoccaceae > Puniceicoccus > Puniceicoccus vermicola. The sequence goes on from NZ_JACHVA010000069.1 coordinate 12,481, forward strand.
GGAGAGGTTGGCGATTGACTTTAGTCATTCGGGAAAAGCGGTCTTGCCGCTTTTGTTTTGCGGGGAAGCTACGGCGTTGCGGAGAGGTCGGTTCTGGGGTTGTGCGGGAATCGCACGACTGAAGTCATACGAGAACGGAGAGGTTGCCGATTGGCTTTAGTCATTCGGGAAAAGCGGTCTTGCCGCTTTTATTTTGCGGGGAAGCTACGGCGTTGCGGAGAGGTCGGTTCTGGGGTTGTGCGGGAATCGCACGACTAAAGTCATGCGAGAACGCTGAGGTTGCCGATTGACTTTAGTCATTCGGGAGAAGCGGTCTTGCCGCTTTTGTTTTGCGGGGAAGCTACGGCGTTGCGGAGAGGTCGGCTCTGGGGTTGTGCAGGAATCGCACGACTAAAGTCATGCGAGAACGCAGGGGTTGGCGATTGACTTTAGTCATTCGGAAAAAGCGGCCTTTCGGCTTTCTATGGACTGAGGACGGCGTTGAGCTGGTCCTGCCACTCTTGGGTCTGCGTCAGCTGGAGAAGGAGAATATCCATTTTCTCCCGGTAGGGCGCCTGCGGGGGAAGAGCGATTCCGTAATTTTCGCGGGTGAACGTTGATTTGAGGATATCGATATGACGAAGATCGTCTTTGGCGACGTAGTATTCGAGGACAGGCTTATCATAGACCACGGCATCCCATTTGCCTTCTTCGAGTTCACTGAGCAAATCCTCGATGGAATTAGAGGTGCGATAGGGAATCTTGAGCATGGAGAGCCAATCCGCGGAGGTGGAGCCTTTTACGGTAGCAGTTTTCACGTCGTTCAGGTCGCGGATGTCCTCGACTTTGCTGGAGAGCGTATCGCGGGTGAGGCTGGAGGCAAAGCCGGCCGTGAAACCCGAAATGATGATGATGGCCATAAACATCCAGATTAGGCCGACGACCCTTCCCAAAAGAGTCTTGGGGGCTTTGTCCCCATATCCAACGGTCGTCATCGTCACCGCGGACCACCAGAGCCCGGCTCCGATCCCTTTACCGGGGCGTCCTCCAAATTCGTCTGGATTGTGTTTCCTCTCCGCGAGCCAAACGAAGAGCCCAACCACGGCAAGAAGGAGTAAGAGACTGAATACTGCCTGCAGAAAGCGGAGGGAGAAAATATTGCGCAAGGCCAGGATCCACATCTCGGTGTCGGTGTCACTCGCGGCGATGCCAATGCCGCTTTCAAAAAAGGAATGGGTAAAATCAACGAGTTCCTCTCGATCGCTGGTGATGGAGAGCGCCGCAATTCCAGCATCGATCTGATTCTTTTCGAGGCTGTCGAAAATCTCGGTCAGAGACATCGTCTTGAACTCCGGAGTCCGATCCATCTCGGCAAGAATTTCTTCAATCAGCCAAACCGCGGGGCCACTCCAGTTCCCATTCTCATCCTGAATCGTGAAGGGTGGCGTTTCCTTGATCCCGATCGTAAAGGTCGATTCATCGGCTGCGCTGGCGAGCAAGGCGGGCATCCAAGAGAGGAGGAATATTGATAGAAATTTCACGTCCCAAGGATAGTGAGAAAGATTTTGAGAATCATCAAGAAGGGAGGACGCGTAGTTTCAGTTTTGAAACTACGGCAGACCTTCGGATCGCAGAACCGCTGACCTGAATTCGAGTGAACTGTAAGTAGGGGAGTAGCTTTAGCTGCCCCCATCCACGTAGGTTTCGCTCAGGAATCTCAACAGCCTCTCCGCCCCGCAAGGCCGCGCAGCTAAAGCTGAGCGGATACTACAAGTTGGGGAGTAGCTTTAGCTGCCCCCATCCACGTAGGTTTCGCTCAGGAATCTCAACAGCCTCTCCGCCCCGCAAGGCCGCGCAGCTAAAGCTGAGCGGCTACTGTAAGTTTCGGGATCCCCCAAAAAATGATAGTAATATTTCCCGGGGCGCTGCCCCGGGCTCACAGGTTTTGCACCGTTGGTGCAGGAGACTACGGTTCTGGTTAGGGAAGCGAGGAATCCTAAGTTTCGCCCTCTGGCTTTGCAGGAATATGTCTACGTTTCGCCCGTTGAAGTGAGAGTAGGGCCGCAGCTTCAGCTGCCCTCATCCCACGAAGGTTTCGCTCAGGAATCTCAACAGCCTCTCCGTGCCGCAAGGCCGCGCAACTAATGCTGAGCGGCTACTTTGACCCGACTACGCTTTCGGGGGCTCGATCGCTTTCGCCGGTTCGTCGTGGTCGTCGTCCCCGTCCTTATGCTTCCGGTGACCGATCTTCTCAATCATGTAGAAGGTGGAGGGGATGACGAGAATGGAGATGACTGAGGCCGCGAGCATTCCGCCGATCACGGTGGTTCCAAGGATTCGGCGAGAGTTCATTCCGGCCCCGAGGGCGAAGTAGAGAGGCATACATCCGAGGATGAAGGCGAAGGAGGTCATGAGAATCGGCCGTAGACGCAGGCGGGCTGCTTCCAGGGCTGCTTCTCGGAGAGACTTTCCTTCCTCCAGGTATTGGGCTCGACCGTACTCAACAATGAGGATGGCATTCTTGGCCGCGAGTCCGATCAGCATCACCAAACCGATTTGAGCGTAAACGTTGTTCTGGAAATCCCGCACATCCAAGAAGATGAAGGCTCCCCCGACTGCGATGGGCAAGCTGATCAATACGCTGAACGGCAGGGACCAGCTCTCGTAAAGGGCCGCGAGAATCAGGAAGACAAAGGTCAGCGACAGAGCGAAAATCGCAGTGGGCGAAACGCCGTCAGCCGCCTTCTTTTCCTCATAGGACATACCGCTATAGCTGAAGCCCATGGAGGAATCCATCGTCTCTGCAAAAGTTTCCTCGAGAGCTGCCATGGCATCACCGCTGGAGTATCCGTCAGCGGCAGTGACATTCAACTGCGTAGAACGGTAAATGTCGTAGTGACGGATGTATTCGGGACCGTGCGTCTTTTCAGGCGTGGTAAAGACATTGAGCGGAACAGGATCTCCGGCGTTGTTGCGGACGTAGAAGAGGTCTAAGTTGGCGATATCGGTGCGGAATGCCCCTTCGGCTTGGACGTAAACCTGCCACTGGCGTCCGAATCGATTGAAGTAATTGACGAAGGCTCCCCCCATGAAGGTTTGGAGAGTCTGGTAGACCGAAGAAAGGGGAACTCCTTGTTTGAGTACCTTGTCCTTATCGACGTCGACGTAGATCTGGGGGATCTTGGTCGAGAAATTGGTAGATGCCGAACCGATTGCAGGGTTGGCTGTCGCTGCTTCGATAAAGCGTTCTGTCTGCTGCTGCAGAAACTCGGGGCTACGCCCGCCCCGATCTTGGAGAATGAAAGTAACCCCACCGGAGGCTCCAATCCCGGGAATGGCCGGAGGCGGGAAGGCGAACCCGGTCGCACCGGGGATCGTTTGAATCCGCTCGTTGATCTCCTTGTAGATCGTTTTGAGATTCATGGTTTCCACGTTCTCGCTGGAGTAGCGATAGGACCATGGCTTCAGCGTGAATGCGATGAAGGAGCTGTAGGTATTTTGGACTCCGGAGAGCAGGTTGAATCCGGCTACGGTGACGGTGTGTTCGATGCCGGGAATGTCTTTCGTCACCTCATAGACTTGCTGATTCACCTCTGTGGTTCGTTCCAAGGAAGCGGCGGCGGGCAGATTCATTGAGGCGAAGAGATAACCTTGGTCCTCATCAGGGATAAATCCTGAAGAAAGACGGGATGCGCTGTAGCCCCCAATTCCTCCAACGATCACAATAATCCCGATGGCAAGAATCGACTTGCGCATGATGCCACCGCAGATGGCGACGTATTTTCCGGTGGCCTTTCCGAAATAGAGATTAAACTTGCCGTAGAACCATCCGAGTGGGCCGTGAGCTTTCTTCCGGGGGCGGAGAAGCAATGCGGATAGAGCCGGACTCAGCGTGAGAGCGTTAAAGGTCGAGATCAACACCGAGACCGCAATGGTGACCGCAAATTGTTGATAGAGTCGTCCCGTGATTCCCGGGATGAAAATCGTCGGGACGAACACGGCGACCAAGACCATACTGGTGCCGAAGATCGGTCCGCTCACGTCCTTCATCGCTCGCATCGTCGCCTCCTTGGAGCCGAAGCCTTCTTCGATATACCTCTCGACAGCCTCCACGACGACAATGGCATCGTCCACCACCAACCCGATGGCCAATACCAATCCGAAAAGGGACAGGGTGTTGATGGAGAACCCGAGGATCGGGAAAAAGATGAAAGTTCCGATGAGAGAGACCGGAACCGCGATCAACGGAATAAGGGTGGCACGCCAACCTTGGAGGAAAATAAAGACCACGATAACCACCAGGACCAGGGCCTCGAAAAGCGTATCCTTAATTTCTTCAATACCGGCGGTGACCGCTTCAGTGGTGTCGAGAGCTACCGTGTATTCCATTCCATCCGGGAAGCTCTTCGCTGCCTCCTCCATGAGGCTCCGCGCATCTTCTGCCGCCTGCAGAGCGTTGGAACCCGGAGTCTGGTAGAGGGCGAGAATCGCGGAAGGTTTGCCATCGTAGACCCCGTTGACGGTATAGGTCTGCGAACCGAGTTCGATTCGGGCGATGTCCTTGACGCGAACGACGGAGCCGTCGGGATTGGCCCTAACGATGATGTCAGCGAATTGTTCCGGTTCGGTCAGACGGCCTTGGGCACTGACGGTGTAAGTGAATTCCTGGCCTGCGGGAACAGGGTCCCCCCCGATCTTACCCGCGGGGTTCACGGTGTTCTGGCTCTGGATGGCGTTAATGATCTCGCTGACCGTAATGTTCCGGCTGGCGAGAACATTGGGATCCACCCAGATCCGCATAGCGTAATTGCCGGAACCGAACACGGTCACACTGGCAACCCCGCCGATGCGGGTAAAGGCGTCGTTCAGGTTGATGACCGCGTAATTTGCGAGGAAAAGGCTATCGAGGGAGTCGTCGGGTGAGGTCAATGCGAACATCACGAGGGGAGAGGCCAATGACTTCTTGACGACGATCCCTTGGTTGGTGACGGAAGTCGGCACCTGCGACTGGGCTTGGCTGACCCGCATCTGGGTCAAAATCTGGTCCGTATCGGTGTCGGTCTCGACATCGAATGTCACGGTGAGATTCATCAATCCGTTGTTCGAACTGGTGGAGGTCATGTACTCCATCCCTTCGACCCCACTCATCTGCTGCTCAATGGGGAGAGCGGTCGATTCTTCGATGGTGATCGCATCGGCACCCACATAGGTGGCATTGACGGTAATCTGCGGTGGAACGATTTCCGGATATTGGGCGATCGGGAGCATCGTCATGGAGACGAGACCCACGATCACAGTCAGGATGGCGAGAACCATCGCGACGATCGGGCGATTGATGAAAAACTTATACATGGCGGACTCGCTGGCGGTAGGTTTCCGTTAGGATCAAGACTGAGTGCCTTGGCTGGAATCCGCGGATGAAGAAGAAGAGTCAGAAGAGGAGGAGGACCCGGAGGACGAATCGGAACCGCTCGAAGAAGTTGAGCTTTGAGAAGAGCTGGCGGAGGAGTTACTGGAGCTCGAGGAGGAGTCACTGGAGTCGGAAGACGACGATTTAAAAAGGGTGGTCTTGACCTTCGCGCCTTTCTTCACCTTCTGAATTCCTTCAACGATGACGGTATCGCCCGTTTTGAGGCCCGAGGTGACGACTACGTTGCTACCGGATGTTTCCCCGAGCTTAACCGGCACCGAGGCGACGGTGTCATCGCTATTAACGGTGTAAACGCTGGACATTCCCTGGGTTTCGACGATGGCCCGCTGGGGGATCTTGATGATATCCTTAAGGGTATTGATCTTGATCCTGACCATGGCGTATTGGCCCGGGCGGAGAATGCTGTTCGGGTTGGCAAAGAGAACGTAGACACCAATCGTGCCGGTGCCGGAGTCGATCTGACGGTTAATGAACTGGAAACGTCCCTTGTGTTTGTAAATGGATCCATCCGCCATCACCAGTTCAATGTCCTCTGGACGCTCGGAGAGGGGAATCTTGACCAGTTCTTGCAGACGCTCGGCGCGGCTCATGTAAGCGCGTTCAGGAATGTAGAAAACCGCTTGAATGGGATCGAGGTTGGACATCGTCGCCAAGACTTGAGTGGGGCCAACCAGATCCCCGATATCGGTCGAGGCTTTTCCGACGATCCCTGCGATAGGAGCGTAAATTTTGCAGTAGCTGAGATTCAGCTTTGCCTGATTCAAAGCCGCCTTGGAAGCGGCGACCTGAGCTTTGACCGCGTCCCGTTCCTGGACTGCGTTATCAAGCTGCTTCTGACTGATGGCGTCGGCCTTGATCAGCTCCTGGTCGCGTTGGACCGTAAGCTCGGCTTTCACCAAATTGGCCTCTTGGACCTCGACGTTCGCCTTTGCTTGCTGGACATCGATTTCGTAAGTCGAAGGATCGATGGTGAAGAGGAGATCGTCCTTCTTTACGAGAGCACCGTCCTCGTACTCCTGAGTGAGAAGGTAGCCCTGGATCTTCGGTTTGATTTTCGTGTTAACGGGACCCTGCAGAGTTGCCACGATTTCGCGATAGACGGGAAGGTCGGTCTCGCTCGCGGAGATAACCTCAACGGTTGGCGGAGTGCTGGCTTGCTGCGGCTTCTTCTCTTTGCACCCCGGCAAAAGGGCGAGTGAGAAAAGAAAGAGTGGAAGGATGCGAAGGTTCATTTTTGCTTCGAGGATTCGTTCTTCTGTGAAGGAAGGGGAGGCGGTGCCGGTGAGTCGTTGATTGGGCCGGCTTCGAAATTGCCTCCCAACGCAAGGTAAAGATCGACGCGGTTCGTGAGAATGGAACCGCGGGAGGTGATGAGGTTCGACTGGGATTGGAGCGATTGACGTTGGACCACCAAGTAACTGGTCATGTCAGTTTCCCCTTCCTTGTATCGGATTTCAGCAACCTTGGCAGCCTTTTGGAGATTGTCAGATGCGATCCCCAGCTGCTTGACCTGCTCTTCCAGCGACGATTCAAGCGAAAGGGTGTCCTCGACTTCCTGAAAAGCGTCGAGAGCTGTCTGCTTATATTGGGCCACTGCCACCATTTGTTGCGCTTCGGCTTGCAGGAACTGGTTCTTGCGGAGTCCGGCGTCAAAGAGCGGCTGGAAGAGGTTGATCCCCAAGTTGGTCAGCATGGAGGAGGCATCGAAAAGATCGCCAAAATTCTCAGCGCTCGATTGATAGCTGGCGGTGAGCGAGAACTGGGGGAGTCGCGCCGCGGCGGCGGATTTGGTGAAGTAGAAGGCGGAGGATACGTTGCGGTCAGCAGCGATCAGGTCCGGGCGGCGTTGGAGTAGGCTCGAGGGAAGCCCGGCCGGAACCGGGGGGAGATCGATGGAGAGAGAATCCGCAAGCGAAAGATCGGCGGAGGGATAGCGGCCGAGGAGGATTTCCAGGCTGCGAATCGAAGACCGGGTTGAGTAGAGGGCCTGTAGGGCGGATTGACGGGCATTGGCGACATCGGCTTGGGCGGAGTAGACGTCCTGCGCCGAAACCTCCCCCGCATTGAAGCGGGCTGTGGCAATCCGGAGAGCTTCTTCAAAATTCGAGACAAACTGATTCGCCAGCTCATACTGAAGCTTGTTGGTCACGGCTTGGAACCAACCCTTGGTGACCTGCGCAGCGAGGCTCTGGCGGGCGAAAGCATAGTCTGCCGCAGTCGCCGATGCGGCGAAGGCAGCGCTTTTGGACGCATCGGAAACGCGCCGCCAAACATCGAGTTCCCAGCTCAGGGCAAGTCCGACGCCTAGAGTCGTCTGATTTTTCTCATACTGGAGGAGTTCATCCTGCTGAGTGAGTTCGAAACGGTGGGTCTGCTGCGCGCCAGCCTGAAGGTCGAGCTCAGGGAAGAGGGCCGCGTTGGCCTGGCGGGCTTCTGCGATAGCGGCGGAAAGGGAGGCTGCGGTTGCGGCAAGGTTGGGGTTGGCTTCCTGAGCTTCATTGACCAAGTCGATCAGGACCGGATCGTTGAAAGCGGAAAGCCAATCGTCGGGGACTTCGCCGGTATCTTTGCTCGAATCCCAGCTTTCGGTCGGAGCTAGCTCGCCCATCTCCTTCTGAGGGTCGGGCTGAGGGATCGAGCAACCTACTGCAATGAGCAGGAAAATTATTCCTCCGAGTAAGGTCAGAGGTGTACGAAAAGCAGTATCGGAACGCATTTAAAGACTTCGCCGAGAATCGAGTTAGCGAAACTGGAGCTTCAAAGTGGTCTATTCCACTGGCAAGCTTTTTTAGGTTTATTTCAGAATTCTTTAACTAGTTCCGGTTCTTTATGATCCGAAACCGTTGTCTGAGCTACGTTTCATTGCTTTTCCCCGATCTTCTCCTTTTCTGGAGTCCAGTGTTATCGTCACGGAAAGGAAAAAGCCTAAGAATCCTCGGAGGAGTCTGCCTCTTGGTGATTTCAGCAGGGGTCTCGGGACTCGGGGCGGGGCCGCATCGGTTCCCGGCGAAACAGGAATTTCCCGGTTTTTTCTCCATCTTCTCTCCGAAAAGCCCTGAAACGGTAATTCTTCTGCCCCTTGTCGCTTCTGAACGACTGGAGGAAGCCGTCGAAGAATTTCAGGATCGGGTCTATGAAATGGGAGGTCCTTGGATCCGATCGACTCGGGATGATCGCGATTTGACCGGCTTTTCTGTGATTCAATTCAGGCGGAGTGTGGACCGAGCCCCAATGACTTCACCCAACGGCGAAGAGGGTAGCTTTCGTATCAAGGTCGGGAGAAAGAATCTCACGATCGAAGCCTTGGACGACATTGGATGGGAATTCGGTCTCTACACTCTCTTGGATGAATTCGGGGGAGTGCGCTGGTATTGGCCGGGAGAGGAGGGGACCTATACGCCGAAACGGGATCGATGGAAGGTTCCTTACGGAAGCTATGATTATGCGCCGGCATACGTTTCCCGGCAGTTGACGGGGCTTCATAGCCGTGAGGAGAAGCTTTGGGGCCGACACAACCGACTTCACGCCACCTTTTCGTTTATGCACAATCTTTGGCGAATCTTTGACCGGGAGTTCTTTCTGGAGCATCCCGAAGCCCTCGCCGTCGATTGGGATCCGGCTGATCCACCTCCGCCGGGAGACCGTTTCTGGCGAACTCAACCCGATCTAAGCTCCCCCGTCGTTATCGAGGCTGCGGCGGAAGCTGCCCGGGAAGCATTTCGTGAGGATCCTTCGCTGGTTTCCTTTGCCCTCGGTACTAACGATAATACCGATTTTGGCGATAGCCCAGGCATCCGGGAATGGACGCGTCCGATGAGCTATTTCCGCGATCTGCCTGATTATTCCGATTTGGTTTTCCAGTTTATGAACCGGGTTGCGGATCAGGTCTCGCCGGAATTTCCCGACCGTTATCTTGGATGCCTCGCCTACATGTGGAGTGAGAATGTCCCCAGTTTCCCGGTGAGATCGACCGTATTGCCCTATCTTACGGCCGACCGCAGCCATGGATACGATGTGGATTTTACCGAAGAGGATCGGGAACTCGTTCAAAAGTGGACCGAGGCCGGCCCGCGAATCATTGGAGTCTACGACTATATTCATGGAGCCCCTCATCCCTTCCCCAGAAGGGCCAATCTCCTCATCGGGCAACGGATTCGCGATATGCACGAAGCTGGAGTGAAGGCCTATCGGGGTGAAATCTCTCCCATTTGGCCTTTTCATGGCGAGGTCCCGTGGATGGTGGCGCGCATGCTTTGGAACCCGGATTTGAAGCCCGGGGAACTCGAGCGGGAATTTTGGACCGATTTCTTCGGACCGGCCGCAGAAACCATGGGGGCCTTTTACGATCGTGCCCGCGATGCTTGGATGACCCAGGAAGGCTCGGCGGTCTGGATCAAATATTTCTATGATGAGGGTGGCGTTGACGTGTTCACGGATGAGGACCTCGAGGAGATGACCGGTCTTCTGGAAACGGCCTTGGCTGAGGTGGGCGATGGATTGTACCGGGACAGGGTTCAATCGGTTTGGGATACGTGGCAACTCACGCTGGCCGCTGCCCAGTTTCAGAACGCTCGCCGTCAGCTCGTCCTCACTCAGGAACTCTCTGGTGCGATACCTTTTTATGAAATGCTGATGGCACGGAAATGGTGGGATGTGATTTCGACCAAGGTTTCGCGGCATCCCTGGTCCCGTCAGGCATCCCGTAGCCGACTGACTTTTTCGGATCCCAGCTATCATGCCGCTCGCAATTTGCTCGTGGGAGCTGAGCCCGAAAACCGAAAGATCCTCGCCGATCAAATCGAGATGGAGGCCCATCGATTGAATGACGGCCTTGCCTTTTCCATGTTTCATTTCGCGGAGTTGGCCACGGACAGCGAAAAGAAAGAGATCATCCTGCAAGGACCGATTCGCGAATCGGCCGGGGAGATCCGAATCACTGGGCCGGAGCCTTGGGAGCGGGCGCTGGATCCTCCGTGGCAGTTGAAGCTCAGCCCTTCCGGGCGGGTATCGATTGACTATGTCTCTACCGGTGATGCGGTGTCCCTTCGGATTGAGGATGCCTACGCGGCCGGGCTCAAATTTGAGTTCCCTTTAATCGCGCCAAGGGTCGATAACCTTACTGAATTCTACGAAGCGGAAATCAATTTATCCGCGCAGATATCGTTGGGAAACCGGACTGAAGTAAAGTTCCAGTGGTTGGATGACGAGGGAAAATCCCTGGGATCGACGCGTGCGATTCGCCTCCCGACCCATGGCAATCCCTATCCGTTACGTCTCAGTGTTCTCGGGGTTCCCGCAAAGGGAGCGGTGCGAGGGGTGCTAGTCATTTCGACAGTTCGCCAGGAGGAGGGAGATTGGCTTTCCTTGTCCTCGATCGAAATCGTCCGATTCCCTTTGCGGTAGAAAACTGCGAAGGGCGGTGTGGTACTCCCGCTGGGATTCGAACCCAGATCTACGGCTCCGGAGGCCGTTGCTCTATCCATTGAACTACGGGAGCAGAAACGGAGAACTTAGGACGGTTTCTGAATCGCTGACAAGTGGAAAAGGGGCTGCCTCGCGATTCAGCGAAAAATCGATACGGAGGAGAAGGACTTTCGAGGCCCGATTCCGAAACGATTACGGATGCGACAGATGGCTTTTCTCCGGAAAAGAAAGATCTTCGATTGTCGCTCCCGAACGCGAATAGACTTCGGCAACACATTGATCGCCAATGGAGAAAGTGACGACTGCCGTCCGCCAATCGAGATCCTCCAGTTCCTTATCGAGAGCGAAGACCGCTGGATACCATTCGTCTTCTTCGGCAATTTTTGCAACCTTCACATACTCGCGATTTCCAATGTGGACCATCGACGGGATCTTTCGCTGCCCAACCTTTCGGTTGTCTTTGTCATACAAGTAGAGGTGGATCTTTACTTCGGAAAAAGGCACGGCGTCCTCAACTTTCACGCGGGTCTCAATGCAATCGCGTCCATGACGCCAATCCTCATTGAACCACATCGAGTCGTCCCATTTGGACTTTTTGACCTTGTCGATGACGAGGGTATAATCTCCAACGGGGCCGCGAGGACCCGGAGAATCTTCCGTGGGACGACCGTCCCAAGCTGGAAAAAGTTTTTTCTTTTCGTCGAAAGCGAACGGTTCGAAGCTTGATTTCGGGTCAGTCTCGGCCGACATTCCGTCCGGGCCTGAAAAAACGATAAGAACCGTCTTCCAGTCCCGTTCGACCAAAAACTTCGAAAGAGGAAAATAGTATTCATATCGCTCGCCTTGAGTGAGCTTTTTTACGGGATCGGCATACTCATTCGTTTTTACCTCATATCGGGCAGAGCGTGGATATTTCTGAATCAAGATGTCGTCTCGATCATAGAAATAGGCACAAACATTGCCTTGGATTTGGTTCCGGTCGCCTTCATATTCGACGATGACCTCAATGGCTTCAATTTCCTGTTCCCAACCTTCTTCGGTTTTAATGTAACCGGACATTCGCGATTCACGAACACCACGAATGTCATAGGATTCGGAATTCTGCGGTTTCCTCCAATCAATGGCTTCCTGCAGGCTCTTCTTCTTCAGATCTTCAATGAATTCACGGTCAGCTTCGGAGAGTTGATCCAGCCCAATAGAAAAGCGGAATCCATCACTGCGGCGTATTTCAATCGAATCTCCATCAATGCTGAGCAGACTCGCTTGAATCTCTCGCCCGTCGGCGCTGGTCCATGTCCTGATCTCATCAGAAGCATCTGCCCAGGAAGGGCTGAGAACGCTCAAAAGAAGAGCCAGGGCAGGCATCAACAGTCGATCCAAACTCATTATGCGAAGATCTTCTTTGGTTTCGGCCTCGCGACGAGTCTCTTTCTCCTCAATTGGGGGAATCCCTCATGAAAATTTCAAGAGGCAAGACCTTATCAATGGGAGGCGGATCGAATGGGCGAAGGGTGAATGGCACTAGATTCAGGGTTTTAGCGGGGAAATTTTGATATTGGCGACTTTTGAAGAGGAACCCCTCCACCGTCTGGCGACGGTCCCCCTCCCCTGTAGCAGGGGAGGAGTCTTTCTGTAATTTTCTGACTCCCCTCCCTACGAGTAGGAGGGGGGACCCCGACTATGTCGGGGGTGGGGAGGTTCCCATTCCATACAACCCCTTAAACTAGTGTCATTCGGACGGAGGAGGTTAAGGCCCTGTCATATTATCTACAAACAAGCTTCGTAAAACGGCTTAAACTAATGGCCTTCTGGCCCAAGGGTGGGGCCCCGTTTCCTTCAGCAGTTCAGAAAAGTGAAAGGCCGAAAGCGCTTTCGTAGACCACCCAACCCAGGAAAACCAGAAAGATCAGGGCAACGCCGATCTTGAAAAAACGTCGTTTCCTGCGGCTCAAACGGTCCCGGAAGCCGGAGAATTCTTTTCCTTCCCGCGTGGACCGGGCGAGATGTCGCCCAAAAGAGATCCCAAATCCTTTTCCTGCCCCGATAAAAGGACGGTAGGACTGGGCCCGCTGACGACGGAAATAGCGCCAACGATAAAACTTGCGGAAAAAAAACATGTTGAAGGTCTTCTCGGAAACGGTGAGCCTATTCTTTTTATAGAAAAGGGTTCGAGTGAAAATAACGACCAAAACAATTCGTGAACTCAAGGGGGATCGACCGATATCCGCGGTCACTGCCTATGATTTTCCGACGACTGTTTACGCGGACGAAGCTGGCATCGATCTGATCCTGGTTGGAGATTCTGTCGGCACGACGGTCCTGGGCTATTCAACGACCGTACCCGTTACCCTCGAGATGATGGAACACCATGCAGCAGCCGTCTTGCGTGCGGTCCCCGATGCCTTGGTCGTAGTCGATCTACCTTTTGCCGAAGCCTCGCTCGAGCGGGAGCACGTGCTCCGGGCTTCCCGCCGGTTTCTACAGATGGGTGCCGGAGCCGTAAAACTTGAGGGCGGGGTCGCCCAGCAGGATCTTCGATCTTACCTTGTCGATGCCGGTATCCCGGTTCTCGGACATATTGGACTTCTCCCACAGCGGATTCAGGTCGAGGGGGCCTATCGAAAATACGGCCGGAGTGAGGCGGAAGCGGAACAGATTCTCGCGGACGCAGAATCCGTTGAAGCCTCGGGTTGTTTCGCCTGCATTGGCGAGATGATCGACCCCATTCTTTCCGGTGAGATTCGAGATCGCCTCTCGATCCCCTTAATCGGCATTGGTTGCGGGCCGGAGTGTGACGGGCAGATTCTGGTCAGCCACGACATGCTGGGTCTCGGCACCGAAAAAGTGCCCAGCTTTGTCAAAGTTTATGCGGAGCTTGGCCCGCAGATTCGTCGTTCCTTCGAAGCTTACCGCGAGGACGTTCTTGAAAACCGTTTCCCATCATGAATTTTGCCGTTCTTGGAGCTGGTGCTTGGGGCACCGCACTCGCGCTACACCTCGATCGCTGCGGTCACACGGTGACCTTGGTTTCCCGCCGGTTGGAGCATGCCGCCGAAATGGCCTCTTCCCGGGAGAATAAGGACTATCTTCCAGGGGCTAAGATTCCACCGTCGCTTCAACTGGGCCATGAGATCATGCCAGCCCTAATGGAAGCGGATGCGGTGATTCTCGCTTGCCCGGCAAAGGCCCTAAGGAATCTCTGTGAGGAAATTGCCTCGATGCGCGAATCCTCATGGGGGATCTCGGCGGTGATCGCCGTCTGCAAAGGGCTGGACCCTCAGTCGCTGGATCTACCGGTTGAAGTCCTCAAAGAAGTTCTCCCTCATTATCCCGCTGGAGTTTTGAGCGGTCCGACACACGCGGGCGGTTTAGCGGAGGGGTTGCCCTCTGCCGCGGTATTGGCCTTTGCCGAAGATTCGCAGTGGATTCGTGACCTTCAAGGGGCATTCAGTAACGATGCGTTTCGCCTCTATTTTTCGGACGATCCCATTGGGGTTTCCCTTGCGGGGAGCCTGAAGAATATTTTCGCGATCGCCTGTGGTTGCTGTGATGGTCTCGGTCTGGGCGACAATGCCAAAGCTGCGCTGCTCACCCGGAGTCTCGCTGAAATGGTTGAAATCGGAACCACCCTGGGCGGAAAACGCGAAACCTTCTCTGGTTTAAGCGGAGTCGGCGATCTCGTGGCCACAAGTTATGGTCCGTGGAGCCGAAATCGCACATTTGGCGAGAATCTGGCCAAAGGGAAATTGGTCGAGGATCAGCTTAAAGATCGGAAGACGGTGGTCGAAGGGGCTCTTTCAGTGCGATGGTACCGAGAACGCTGCCGGAAGATGGAGATCAGCACTCCGATTCTCGATGAGGTCTATTCACTGGTCTACGAAGAAAAAGATCCGAGTCACGCTCTCCGCGATTTGATGTCGCGGCAGTTGAAGTCCGAATAGTGGGATTATTGCTTCTTCGACTCCCGCCACCGTTCTAGAACGGACCGGAGGACGATGTTGCGAGCTGGCTTGGCGATGTAGTCATCCATCCCCGCTGCTAGGCAAAGATCCCGATCTCCCTTGAGAGCGTTGGCCGTGAGAGCGATGATGTAGGGTGGGCTGACTGGCTCGCCGTCCATGTTCTTACTCGTTTCTGCATAGGCAGCCCGGATTCGGCGGGTTGCTTCGTATCCGTCGACTTCGGGCATCTGACAATCCATGAAAATGATTGGATAGTGAAGATTCTGCCAAGCTGCGACTGCCTCTTGCCCGTTGGAGACCGTATCGGCGGAAATACCAATCTTCTCCAGCTGCATGGTTATGACTTTGCGGTTGATCGCATTGTCCTCAGCTACGAGTACACGGGCAGGCGTCTCGAGTTCCCTTTCATTCGGCACAATTTCTTCCTCGGGAGCCACATCCGCAGCAATGATTGTCTTTTCCCCAAGGGCACCGGCGAGCGCGTCATAAATACGCGAAGGAGAGAGAGGTTTTCTCAGAACTTCATCAATCTTGGCCTCTCGCAGCTGGTGTGGAAGAAGGGTCAGACCGATCGGTTTCAGGAAAATGGTCGCGGGTCGGCTCGAAACCTCTTCCAGGGCGTTGGCAACCTCCTTGGCGGTGGAGAGAGGATCTTCTGTGCGAAGGCTCGAATCTACGAGTAGAAGGTCGAATGACTGGCGACGCAGGTTGAGCCTGGCCTCTTCCACGGTAAATACGGTCGTCGTCTCGATGTTCCAACGCTGGAGTTGGCTTTGAACAATTTCGGCGGCATTGGAACTCTGGAAAACTAGGAGGCAAGTCCGTCCGTCAAAGATCTCACTGGCCGGAAGGCCTTGCCGGGAATCCGCATCATGGGGGACCTCGATTAGACCAATGCGGAATGAGAATTTTGTTCCTTCCCCCAATTTGCTTTCGACCTTGAGCTTTCCGCCCATGGTTTCGACCAGACGCTGAGAGATGGAGAGCCCGAGCCCCGTTCCTCCGTACTTCCGCGCCGTGGAGCCGTCGGCCTGAACGAATGGCCTAAAGATGCGAGTGCACTGCTCCTCGGTCATCCCGACACCCGTGTCCGAGATCTCGAAGAGTAGGTACAGCTTACCCCGTGCTCGTTCGATTGCCTTAATTTTCAGGATGATTTCCCCGTTCTCAGTGAATTTAATCGAATTCCCGAGAAGATTTGTGATGATTTGCCGGATCCGCCCGGAATCCCCCATCAACTCAACTGGCTTTTCCAGTTCGATCCAAGGAAGGATCTCATTTCCCCGCCGGGCGGCTACGGGTAAAAGCAGCTCCACGGTCGTATTGACCAGTTCGCCCAGCGAAAAGCGTTCGTTCTCCAGTTGAACCTTGCCCGCTTCAATTTTTGAGAAATCAAGGATGTCATCAATGATACTAAGGAGAGCATCGGCGCTTTCACGAATAACTTCCACGCAGTCACTCTGATCAGGGCTCAGAGAAGTTTCTTGAAGGATTGAAGTCATGCCGATTACCCCGTTCATGGGGGTCCGGATCTCATGGCTCATATTGGCGAGGAACTCACTCTTCAATCGATTGGCCTCTTCCGCTTTTTCCTGCATCGAAATAATCTCAAGTTCCCGTTGGACATCGAGAGTGACGTCGCTCGTGAACATCATGATCCCACCAATCGATCCGTCGGGCTCGTGCCAGGGACGCACCTCCCACCGCAGGTATTGGTCATGATCCCAGCCCGGAGGACGCCAGCGGTCTCGGTTACAGTATTCGACCTTTCCCTCAAGGCATCGATTGTGAATCTCCTTCCACTCATCACTGATGTTGGGAAAGATCTCGTAGTGAGAGATTCCGAGAATCGGACGGTCTTCCAGTCGGTAATCTTTCAACCAATATCGACTCGCAGCGATGTAGCGCAATTGGGGGTCAAACATGGCCACCGCAGCTGGAGCGTGGGCCACAAATGATTTTAGGCGGGCCTGATTCCGGGCCAGTTCCCAGCGAGCCTCTTCCACTTCCTTCAAACGACGACGGCCGACCTGAAGACTGTGGATGAGAAAGGAGAAGAGGATCGAAGTAATAATTCCCCCGGCTAAAAAGATATTTTGAAGACGGTTCCGAGTTTCCAATGACCGTGGATCCGCAGTGACAATCCAGGAGAAACGGTTGGTCAATCTTCGAACAGAAACCGCATTATGACCGAAGTCCATTGAGCCGATTTCGCTAGTGGGCGCCAGAGTGATCGACATGTTGGCGGAGTTTTTCCCTAACTGCCCGCGAAACTCATCAAGAGTACCAAATGCCAAATTCTCCCAATCAATAATGGCAAATAGGTGGATCTCCCGCGAATCGGCATCCCCCGGCGTTCCTTCGTAGATACTCAAGGCGATTTTATGAGGGGAGACGTTTCCGGGAATGCTTTGAATGGTTAGGGTCTCAGAAGGATCCCACGTCATCGCGTTTTTCTTCATCCATTCGTCAAAAACGGTATTTGATTCGGGATAAGCCCAGTTGATGTTCAGAGCCCTGTCTTGAACGGCGATGAAGTTCAACGAAGGAAAATCTTCAAGGTAGTGTGCGGCATCCTTCGCCCAACGCTCATACTCGTCGGCTTGAGAGAGCGAAACCCGTTCTCCCATTCGGGAGAGAGCGTTCTCAAGCTCATCAAGACGGGCAGACAATAATTTTGTCATGGAGTCAGTCGCTCCGCTAGCGACTTTAATGCGACCCTGCTCCGAATTCGTTGATATAGCGAAATAGATGGTGAAAATTGCAAAAGTCGTGGAGCAGAGAACGGGAAACCAGAGCCAACGCGAGGAATCCACAAAACTAGCGATACCGCAGCGAAGTTGAAGTGTGATCAGGCCAGTGGAGAGTAGGAAAAAGCCAAGAGCGGTGTGAAGAGACATCGCGGTTAGCTGTTCACCGAACCAGATCGTTGGTTGGATATCGACGGCGTAGGAAATCAGCACGGAGCTCGATATTCCGGCGACCATCCCGGAAATCAGAATGACCAGAATCCCCGAGTTGGTCTTCAAGGATTGGAGGGAATAGAAAAGGACGGCGACGCCGATTGATAGAAAGAACCACCCACTCAGGATCGACATTCTTCCGGGGGCGTCGGATCCATATTCGATGAACGGTCTACCGAAAAGTGAATCGATCCCGAACTGAATCGGAAAAGCATGTTGCAGCAAATTGAGTCCTGCCCAAAAAATCAAAAGGATCGAAGCGAGCCTAGCTACTCGGATTGATTTCGCAGGCCCTCGAATCGAGGAGGCTAAAACGGCGATAGAGAGGAAGAGGAACCCGATCGCCGTCGTTGACGGCATCGGTGCCAGACCCGGGCCGATCTGGACGATCAGAGAGCTTTTAATCTGCCAACCAACCAGAACGATGAAAGACGCAATAATTCCAGCTACAGAAACGGCGAGAGAATAGGGGCATCGCTTCGTTGAAACCTCTGCTGAGTTTCTCTTTTCCTGTTCGGACATTTAGAATGGGGGGTGCGTGAGTGCCGGATCGATGCTTGAATCACCAAAAGAGTAGGGACGGAAAACCCTTTTTGTTGGTAATTTAGAAGAAACTTGCGCCGCAATGCACTCATATTCGCACCTCGTTTACAGCGAAGGCTTGCTTGGATGACGGGAATGCCCAGCCGAACTGCAAACGTGCTTTTAACGTGATCCCCCCCTCTAAATCGGGCCTGCCGAAGGTAGCAGATCCTATTATGTGCCCAGCGTTTTAAAATGACGCTGGGAATGGTTCGGTAGGCAATCTTACGAGCACCAACCGAAAGGGAATTAGCCCTTGTTCCGATTGGCGTAGAACTCGTCGATCTTTTTGGAGACGTCCCGGAATCCGATATCGGCGGAATAGATCTCCTTGTAACGGTCGATCGCCTTCTCGGTTTCACCCATTTTCTCGTAGCACTCGGCGAGGTTGTAGATGACGTCCTTTTTGATTTCAGACATCCCATTGATTTCGCCTTTAGCCGTTTCAAACTGCTCGGCTGCCAAATCGTAGAATTCCTTCGCCTTATAGGCTTGTCCCAAGAGGTTGAGGCTCGGGATGCGCACCTTCGGGTTGCGCAGGGCAATTTGAAGTTGCTGAATCGCCAAATCGATCTGGCCGTCCTCAAGAAGCAATTCACCGTATTGATGACGAGCTGCATAGTCATTGGGGTAGCGCTTGACCATATCGGCTGAATGCTCGATCAAATACTTCTTCCGCTCTTCGACCATTCCCTCGAGCTCTTGTTGCAGCTCTTGGTTTTCGGGATCGGCCTCGAGTTCTGCCTTCTTCGCCTGGATCAGACTGTCGACATATTCGCGGTAAAGCTTTGTCTCAAGCCGCTCCAAACTAACATCAGCCTTACCACCTTCCAGCTTGCGGGCTTCTTGAACCCAAGAAATGGCTGACTCGTAATCACCAGCACGGTGGTAATAGGTGCTGATCTGCTTGTAGTTGGTAAGATTTTCAGGCTCTGCTTGGATCTTCTCGTAGGTGTCTTGGATGAGTTTCTCGAGATTCTCTTCAGTGGTCGTCGAGCGGCTTGCCTGTTCGAGATTTTCAGCCTCGGCTTTATTCTTCAGTTTCGAACGGAAATCTCCTTCCTCCTCCCATTTGCCCTTTTCCATGGACTGGGCGACGGATGCCCGCTTGACGATGTCTTGCGCTTCGCCGTCACCGGGATGTTCGCGAATGATGCGCTCACAGACACGGATACAGTCGTTGGGACGATCTACCTTGAGGTAAAGATCGGCCAATTTCTTCGCAACATCGAGGTTGCTGGTGTCCTTTTCATAGGCACCCTCATAAGCAAAAACAGCGGTATGGGGTAGATCTTTGAGAGCCGCTCCGTCGCCGAGTAGGCGAAGAGCATCGACGCTATCCGGGTCGTCCTTGAGAATTTTTTCGGCCTGAATCATCGCCTTGGCCGGATCTTTCTTCAAGGTAACCCCTCCGATTTTCGAGAGAGGTTTGGAGGTCAGACCAGAAAGGAAAGATTTCTTCTTGCCCGACTTGGCGGCTCGGTGAGCGGAATGGAGCACCTCTCGCGCTTCGACGCACCCTGGATACTTCTCTACGAGACCCATGCAGATCTCTATTGCGAAAGCGGCACTGCCAGTTTTGACACTGTTTCTGGCCTTTTCGACTTGTTTACGGATTCGGGGATCTAGCTCTGTAAGCGGTTGGTCGGACATGATTGGGTTATAGACAGAAGGGGATACTATCGGGAAGAACGCCCTATGCGTCTAGCCCGAAATGGGGAATTCGCTCAGGAAATCATCTCATCCGAGAATCGGTTTGTGACGATTTCTTCATGTAGCAGCGCCCAATTGCGTTGGACTCCAGAAGTCCTTTTCAGCATGGTTCACAGTTCCGACTTAGCACGATCAGCCTTCAATTTCATGCGAATCTGTATATTCTCGGATAGTTTTTATCCCTATATTTCCGGCGTCTCGATAGCGATCCTTCAACAAGCCAACGCGCTCGCCGCCCGGGGTCATGAGGTGTCTATCGTCCGCCCACGGCCCGCCCGCAAGGAGGCGGCAGAATCGATCCCAGACCTTGATCCGACCATCCAAATTTTTGACACTCCGGTCACCATCCCTCACCGCGCTTTCGCACGCCTGCGTCTTGCCTGTCCGACCTTTTTCTCCACCTGGCGCAAACTTCGCACGGTCAATCCCGATGTGATCCACGTCCATACCGAATTTGGAACCGGATGGGAGGGTCTTGCCATGGCCCGCGTTCGGAAAGTTCCGCTACTGGGCACCTTCCATACGTTTTTCGCCGAACCGGAATACCTGAAGCATTTCCCGGTGCCCAATTGCCGACTGACCCGGGGAGTACTCTGGCGGTATTCGGTTGGTTTTTTCAACCGCTGCCACACGGTGATTACCCCCTCCCGGGCGGTCCATGACTCTCTAGCCGGGCGCGGGGCCAAATGCCGACTTGAAAAGGTTTCGAACGGTATCCGACGTCCCAAACTGCAAACGGAGGAATCCATCCGAGAACGGCGCCGCGAAATGGATTTGGAGGGAGTCACCTTTCTCTATGTTGGCCGGGTGTCCCATGAAAAGTCGATCGAGCTGGTCCTCGAGGCGTTTGGGCAAGTCTGGTCAATCAATCCAAGCGTCCGCCTCCTCGTGATTGGCGGAGGGCCCCACGAGAAGGAACTGCGGCAAATGGCAGTGAAAATGCCCTGCGCCGCGGCAATTCAATTCACGGGAGCCATTCCCAATCACCAACTGCTCTCCGAAAACCTCTATCGTCTCGGCGATGTCTTCGTTACCGCGAGTACGACCGAAAATCAGCCAGTCAGCATCCTCGAAGCGATGTCGTTCGGGTTGCCTTTGATCGGGCCGAGGGCCAAGGGACTGCCGGAGATGATTCTCGACGATCAAAACGGCCGCCTCGTCGAACCCAAAGATGTGAAGAGCCTCGCTCAGGCCATGACCCAGGCCGCCGAGGATCACGAAGCCCGGGAGCGATGGGCTCAAGGAGCCATCTCAATGGCCCAAGAACACGATCTCGACCGCGTCGCCGGGCGATTGGAAGATCTTTACCAAGATGCGATAACTTCCCGCCGTGTACCCGTATGAGGAAGTGCTGCTTGCGAGTTTTTCCGCGAAACTGTCGGAACCCCGTACCGTGCAGCTTCAGCAAACGGCTTCACTGGAGAGGCAACGTGAGGCGCAGCTGAAGCTACTGCCCTACGTGGGGAACGCGCATTTCCGTAGTCGCTCAGCTTCAGCTGCGCGGTCCTGTGGTAACGGAAGGTTCTTTCAACGAGCCGCCGGAAAAAACCGACGCTGGCGCCGCTGAAGTTGAGTCCCGACGAGATGAACCTCTCCGTCGTCCCTATCCGGGCGCTCTCATTTTCTTTTCGCTGCCAGATCAAACCGTCTCGACCTGGCCTGTTCTCAGAAAGATCAGTTGGGCTTCAATCCGGTCTTCTTCGATTCCGAGGATCATGGCGAGGGCCTTCCGGTAAATCCGCATCTGCTCCCGATATCCGGCTGGAACTTCTTCGCTCCGAGTGCGATCGGTTTTAAAATCGATAATCATCGGGTTGGCGACGCCTTCCTTCCAGCCCTCGGGGAGATGCACCCGGTCGAAAACACCGGAACTCCAGGCACCTTCGATACAGGCGTCGAACGCGCGTTCCCGCCAGACCGTCGTCGATTTGTTCGGTTCGCTGAGAATAGTTTGGATCTCCGGGACTTGGAGAGCGTCTTCGATGATCTGGCTCACCTCGGGATCGTCGGCAATTGGGAGGAAGGATAACGCGGGCCATTCCCAAGCAGCGAGGGCAGCGTGAACTCGGCGTCCGAGATCGAGACTCTGATTGCGCCCGGGAAGGAACGGAGACACACGTTCTTCGGAATCTCCACCAGAAGGGGTGAGCAACCTTCTCGCCAGCACGGGAGGAGGATCCTTGCGTTGAGGCGGGTGCGGTTCAGCGGGTGCGGGAGTCGGCTCTGTTTTCTCAGCGGCGGGTAAGCCCTTACCGAGAGAAACCAAAACGCCTTCATCGACATCGGGAGCGAATGCCTTCTCGATCCAATAGTGAATGCCGTTCTTCGATTTCCCTTTTTTCTCCGAAAGAAAAAGATGAAGACTCGCAGCTGCTCTTGTGAAGGCTACGTAGTGCACGCACAGGTTTTCGAATTCGCGATCCTGTTCGGCTGACAAAGCCCATTCCTCCAGCGGCGGAAAGGCGGTTCGGACGTCCGTTTTCACGCTTTCGAGAACGCGAATGACCCGGCCGTTCTCCTCATGGGTCCAGAACTCTTTAAAATTACCGGAATTCTGCTTCGCATCGAGATCGGGGAGGAGAACCATGTCGAACTCCAGCCCCTTGGACCGATGGATGGTCAGAATCTGAACGCTCCCTTCGGCACCGGTATCTTCGATCCGGGCGTGTTGAATGGTACGCGCCATTTCCCGAAGAGCCGGATCGGGTGAGGTTTCGATCCCTTGCAATAAGGAGTGAACGGAACGGAGGCACCGGCGTTCAGAGTCGTCCATCCAACCTTCCTCCTCGAGGGCTTGTTCAAACTCAGCAAGAAATGTGGAGCTCGACCCATCCTCCCATCGTTCACGCAGAGATCCTGCCGTGATCGGACCATGACAGAAGGACTCGATGGCGGCGTGGGCTGAATTGGATCGAAGGAAGCCGAGGGCTGCGGTGTCGCCGGGGTGGAGTAGCACCTGGAAAATCGCGTGCAAAAGACGGCCGGAAGTAAAATCACGACAGATGGAGAGGGCCCCATCGCGAACGACAGGGATTCCCTCGGCTCGCAACATCGACTCGTAGCGATTGGCCTCGGTGTTCTTTCGACAGAGGATGGCAACCGATCGGCCACTTTTCCATGGCGTCTCGGTTTTGAGAAACTCGACGACCTCACTATCCCGGGCATTACTGTCAGCGGCTCGATGAACCATAACTTCGCCAGTCAGATCGGCTCGGGCCGACTCATGGTGAGTCCAGGCTTTCATCCAGCGCTCTACGACCGCGGGATCGGCTGCATCGGGGAATGACTCCGGTGAACCGAATAGGCGGTTGGTGAACTCGACAATCGCGGGAGCACAGCGATAGGTCTTGGCCAGTGACTGAGTCTCGAGAGCTCGGGGCTCGAAATGTCGATAGCGTTCGTAAATCTCGTCAAAGAGGCGACTGTCCCCCTGGCGCCAACCGTAGATGGCCTGCTTTTGATCCCCGACGCAAAAAAAACTGCGGGGGTTCTCCGCATCATAGAAAAGCTCATCCACGAGCGGATGAATTACCTGCCACTGGCTACGGCTCGTATCTTGGAACTCATCCAGCAGCCAATGTTTCAGTCGGGCGTCTAGTCGGTAGGCCAGAACTGTTCCCTCGAAGGTTTCCAGAGTCGAGAGAAGATGGGGCAGGTCGGCGAAACGAATCGATCCTGCGCGAAGTCGCCGCCGCACGTATTCCTGCTCGTACATTTGCAGGAAGGCATGGGCACCCTTCGTGTTGCGAACGGCAACATGTACGACGTTGGCATGGAAAATTCCAGAAAGCTCGACCAACGCTTCTCCAGCTTCTTCTTCGAGAACCAGCCTCTTGCGGTTGAGCATAAAGTATTTCTTCCCGGCGAGCAGCTTTTCGCGATCCGCCGCACCCGCCTTAATCCATTTCTCTGCCTCCTTCGGAAGGGCCGGAGAAAGATCCCAGGTTCCCAATAATTCAAGAACCTCCTCAACGCCACTTCGGCACTCTGGAGGGATCTTTTGGCTTTTCAATGCCGTTTCGAACCGGGTCAGACGTTGGTTCCATTCCTCCAACGACACCGGAGGGAGCGACATCTCGGAGGGGAGGGCGCCCCAATATTCCGCCTGAGGGGCCGACCGAAAAAGGGACTGTGCATTTTGAATCCAGTCTTCCAATACGTTCTGAAAAGAACGCACCGATTCGGCGCCACGGTCTTCTTCGATGAGGTGAAAGATTGCTTGTCGGACTTCATCGGAAGACGCGGCAAAAATGCTACGGAGAAGATCGCGGGTCAGAAAATCATCGGCGGTTTCGGCTCCCATTCTCACGTCGGTGCCAAGGCCGAGCTCCAGTCGAAAAAGGCCGACTAACTCGAGGAAAAACGCATCGATGGTGCTGAGGCGCAGCTGATCTGGGTCCCGGACCAGTTGGCTCAGGAGGCCAAGGAATTCCTCACCGCCCCAATCTTCATGGCCGACTTCTTCCGCGAGAAGATCGGCTTTGCCCGGATTCGTGACCGCATCGGCAATGGCTTTCAGCAGTTTGCTACGAAACTCCCCAGCTGCCTTGCGGGAGAATGTCGCGGCAAGGATTGACTCTGGAGCCTCTCGGTCTGCGAGGAGGCCGATTAGACGCCGGACGAGGAGATAGGTTTTTCCGGATCCGGCTGACGCGCGGACCAGTAAATGCGGTCGGGGCTGACGCTGAATACTCATTCGGAATCCTCCTGATTTCCGGACTCGAGAGAGGCCAAATCAACCAGGCCTTCCGGGGTCCAGCTGGCCTCTCCATTCGGTCCGGACCATTCGAATTGGTCGGACTGCTTGAAAGTCGAGCTCGGCGGCCAAAATCCTTTCTGTCTCCAGAATGCTACGACTTTTTGCGCGGTCGAGAACCCGTCTTGGGCCAGGTCATCGGTAAACTCGGGCCACTCTACCAATTTTGATTCGGTTACGGCGCGGGGCAACTGGATATAGGCAACCCGAATCGGGCGCCCGGGATATTTCTTTCGTAGGGCCGCGGCATAAAGTGGGAGTTGGAGATTGGTCCAGCCCCACTGAGAAAGTCCGGAAACCGGGAGAAGAGACGAGACGCTGAAAGAACGCCGCCGGGAAAGGTCGGTGATGTGAGCATCCAGCGGATCGGTGGCTTTTTCACTGGTCTTATAATCGACTACACGAAGTTCATCCCCCCGTTCCTCGACGAGGTCGATCTGTCCGGAGATTGGAATCCCCTCAATGGTCAAAAGTTGCTCGTCCCGAAAATTCCACTCCACATGCAGTGGAGTCCAGCCCTCGAGCCGAGATTCCTGCCGAATTTTCACCGCCGCCTGAACTCTTCGCTTCAAGCCCTCACGCTGCAGCTCAAGCAGGAGACCTGGGCGACGTCCAAACTCATCGATAAACCAGTTGTCGAGAAGGGTATAGGCCCTGGCTTCCACGGCTTCCAAACCTTCCCAATTCAATGGCTCGCTTTCCGGCTCGTCCAGTTGCCGCATGACCTCGTGCAATCCGGTCCCGAAGGCTCCGGGATCCATTTCCAAGCGGTCGGGATCCACGCATTTCCAGTTGGCGACCCGTTCCAGGAAGAATGTAAATGGACAGCGGACCCAGGAGGAAAAACTGGTCACATGGATTCGGTCGAGGGAGTCGAGCCAGTCGGCGATAACCTCGGGGGAGGAAGGGTTGATGGTGATTGGGGAGGCGGAGGAGGCCGGAGCGGTCGGAGTGGGCTCCTGTGACAACCATTGGACCCGATGCGGCAATGCATCCGGCTTCGTATAGTAGAGAAGCCGCGAGGGGGAAACGACGCTGCCCTCCAAGTCCCTGCCGGGCACGTGGAGATCGACACGTCCGTTTTGGCTTCGGAGGTCGATAAGAGTGCGAAGAATGTACGCGTCTCGGGCATCCCGGGTTTTACGGCCTGGGATGTGGAGGTTCTGGCGGAGAGTTTCCGGAAGCAGTGGATGAGAGCCAATCATCCCCGGAACGGATCCATCGTAGAAGTCGGGGATCTGCAGCCACTCGTTTTCTTCCCAGAGCAATTCGAGCCAACCGAGTACTTCGATGACCTCGGCCGGACGATCCGCATACACCGGAAATTTCATCGCTTCCTCGACTGCCCAACGCCCGAGCGAGTAAAGATCGCGAATCCCGGCGAGGCGTCCCGCAGACTCGTGAATCGCAGCGAGGGCAGAAGCGAACTCGGGAACCCCTTCAGAGGTTTCGACCTCGGCGAGAAGGGGCCGTAAATCGGGATGCTCCACCAGTGCAAAAATATTCCCCGTCTCCCGGGCGGTGCGTCGGAGGGCTCGAGTCATACTGAGGACCCGGGACCTCCGTTTCCGGTTCGCCACCACGTTGAAAAAATCGCCAATCGCATTGGGAAGGATCTTTTCCAAAAGCTCGTCGGCTTCCTGGATCCAGTCCTCACGGCTGGCGCGTTCTCCCGCAGACTTCATCCATCGGGCGACAAAGGGATCTCTCAGCCAGGCGACCAAGTCGGGAATTTCTTCGCCAAAACAAACTCCAGTGAGGTGGCGAAAGAATCGACCTGCTTCCGTCGAACCAAAAGGTTGGCCAGCGGGATCGTAGGCGGAAATGCCCTTGGTTTGCAGTTCGAAGGTCAGGGCGGCTCCATCGGCGGGAAACCCGACCCCGCAGACACAGGCAGACCGTGATTCCGGGTGCTGGCTCAACCGATCCGCGATCTTCCCGTTGGCTTCCCCCACATCTTTGCAGACGATTAAGGACTCGTCGGGTATCTCGATGGGAGCTGCGGAAAACCACTCGACACGAGGGCGACCCACCTCGTCGAACCCATCCGCCTGATCCGGATCGGCAAGAACGAGAATTTCGATCGGAAATTGCGTCCCCAGATTCCGGAGGCAGACGGCAACCCTCTCTGGGAAATCGGGGGTTCCGGCGATGACCATCCTTTTCCACGGAAAAAACTCGGTTGGATTCTTGGCAATCTGAGCCGCACGGTCATCAGGATCCTGCTGGCCGTTTTCATCGAGTAAACGGCTATACAGGTGTTCGATTCCGGCAAGAGCCCTCCACCGGTCGCGGTCGCCAATCGTTTCCAACTCACAAGCTTCTCTAAAATCAAGTAGGGCCTCGCTCAATTCCCGTCGGGTTTCGAGAAAGAATCGGGCGAAGGAAAGTTGTTCTTCCAGCCCTCCTTCAGGATCTCTTCCGAAGGCGGCGTTCAACATTTCAGAGGAGGCCGATCGAAGTGCCCGGGCAACGACGAGAGTTTGG
Organism: Puniceicoccus vermicola; assembly: GCF_014230055.1. NCBI lineage: Bacteria > Pseudomonadati > Verrucomicrobiota > Opitutia > Puniceicoccales > Puniceicoccaceae > Puniceicoccus > Puniceicoccus vermicola. The sequence continues at coordinate 39,778 of NZ_JACHVA010000069.1, forward strand.
TCAGCGCGAGAGAGCCCTGCAGCACCTCCGCCCATGGCCGAAAATAGCGACCCGGGGGTAAGGACCGTGGGGCTGAGTAGAGCCCGGCCTTCCTCCAAGGCACGGAGAGCCAGGGATTCCCGAACTCGTCGCCCGACATTGCGGGTGGGAAGCAGCAAAGCCGTATTCGAGAGATCCGGAATCTCTGAAGTGCCAGGCGTCCAGAGGTGGTCGAGCAGGCTGCGAAGAATGGGCCGTTGGCAGCCGGTGTAGTGAAGTTCGATCACGGGAGGATTCGAAGCAGGGAAATAAAATCATCGTCGCCATAACCCGCTTCGAGGGCGGCCTTTAGTCGTTCGCGAACGAGTGCGAGCGAGGGCAGGTCGAGTGGAGCCGAATTCGTCGCCAGACGCATGTCCTTCTCCATGTTGCGGACAGAAAACTGTGGAGAGAAATCCATTTCCCGAATCTTCTCTTCTTTCAGTCCAGCCAGACCGGACCAAGCAACGTTTTCCCGAAGAACATCGAAAAACTGGCCGTCGCTGAGTCCAGCTTTCCTCGACCAGGCAATTCCTTCGCAGAGGGACTCGGTGATTGCCGAAATTTGGTGATTCATGGCCAACTTGATGGTGGCCGCCTGCGTGGGCGTATCGAAACGGAAACGCTTCCGGGAGACGAGAGACAGGATCGGTTCGATAAAATCGAGGTCGGCATCCGATCCTCCTTGGAAGTAAACCGTTTGTTTCTCCTCCGCCGCTGGTTTACTCCCCGTGAAGGGAGCTTCGACATAACGCGCTCCGGTCGAGCGAACCTTCTCCGCAAATTTCTCGGCACTGATCGGGTCAATAGTGGACGATTGAAACACGATCTTCGAAGCATCCAGCACCGGTAGAATAGACTCGAGCACTTCCTCCACCGAGTCCGGATCGTAGAGACAAAGCTGGACAATCTCTCCGGCCTCAGCGGCCGCAGACGCTGAATCCACCCACTGGGAAAAATCAGGTTTCGGCGTCCGGTTCCAAGTCGCGGCCAGCACACCTGCTTCCGAATAATGACCGGCCCAAATCGAGCCAATAATCCCCAGTCCCAAAACCGAAATCGTAGGTTGTTCCATGAAGGAAAGGTTTACCGGAACCAGCGCCCTTTTGTCGAAGGGGAAGTTTCGGAGAGAAGGGGGCTGGTTCAAAAACGTTCACTCCATCGTAGAGTCGGACGACTAAAGTCATCCGAGAACGGGAGAGCGCCTACAAGTAGCCGCTCAGCTTTAGCTGCGCGGTCCTGTGGCCGCGGAAGGTCTCTCCAGCAGGATCCGTCCGAGGAATACGCAATGGGGGCAGCTGAAGCTGCTCCCCTACGGGTAGCCGCTCAGCTTTAGCTGCGCGGTCCTGCGGTTGCGGAAGGTCTTCCCAGCAGGATCCGTCCGAGGAATACGCAATGGGGGCAGCTGAAGCTGCTCCCCTACGAGTAGCCGCTCAGCTTTAGCTGCGCGGTCCTGCGATCGCGGAAGGTCTCTCCAGCAGGATCCGTCCGAAGAAATCGCATTGGGGGCAGCTAAAGCTGCGCCCCTACTATGCCCTTACGCAAAAGGGGCCCGAACGAAACCGACCGAGCCCCTTGGCTGATGATGAGTCCCTACTGAGGATGAAAAAATCAGGTCTCGGATTTCAGGGCCATGGCTTCGACGACTGGATTGTCCTTGGAGGGGGGAGTCGGGTCTTCGGGCTCTGGGTCCTCGAGGGATTCGAGATTGATGCCCTTGGTTTCGATGCCAAACCAAGCCGTCACTCCGGCACCGATAATGGAGGTGCCGATGAGGATGTAGAGCAGGTTGGTCGTGCCAATCTGATTGAGTAAAACGGGGAAGAGAAAGGCCGTCGTTACGGCGCCAATCTTGGCAAAGGAAGCGGCAAAACCAGCCCCTTTGCCGCGTAGTTTTGTCGGGAACACTTCACCCGCGATGAGATACGTCATGGCATTGGGCCCGATATTGGTCATGAAATTAAAAAGCATGAATCCGACAAAGATGAGAAAGAGATTCGTCGATCCGTCCGGATGGAGAGAAAGAGCCGCGAGGAGAAGGCCGACCGCACAACCCAGAAAACCAAAGATCTGCAGACGAATCCGGCCAATCTTGTCGACGAGGAAGACGGCGCAGACAATCCCGACGATGAGGAGGATGTCGAGAATTGCCGATCCCTTGGCTGCCAGCACGTCGTCGTGAATGATTGCCGCGAGATTGTGTTCGGCGCTCTTGGCTCCGATCATCGTCGCGAGAATGGTCGGAGTGAAGATACCGATGCCGTAAGTGCCAAGATCCTGAAGGAACCAGGGGATCGCAGCGAGAATCGTCGCTCTGCGATTTTTTCGGGAAAAGAGATCGGCGTAGGTCGCCTTCTTTTTCTTATGCTTGTGGGGCTTTTTCGGCATCTTCAGAATAATCTCAGTCGGATAAGACGGATTTCTCTGAAGCAATTTGCCAAGGGCCCGGCAGGCGTCGTCATGGCGATGTTGCGAAACCAGCCAGTGGGCGCTCTCAGGAATGAAGAATCGGAGAAAAACAATAACGACACCGAGGGGAAGGACGCTCCCGTACATCCAGCGCCATGCATCGGGCTCTGGATAGACTTTGAGGATGAAGAATCCAAGGACAGTTCCGAACAGAGCCCCCACCGCCTGGAAGGCAAAGGCACCGAGAACCAGTCGACCCCGCACCCGGCTCGGAATGCTCTCGGAAATCACCACGTGGGCGGTTGGATAGTCACATCCCAAGGCGGTTCCGACTCCGAAGAGAAAGATGACAAAGGTCCAATAACCCGGACTGAAAGCCACGCCCAAAAGAAAGAGAACGAAGAGAATCATCTCTGCGATGAACATCCGCTTTCGTCCAAAGGTATCCGCGAGGCCCCCGAGAGCGGTCGCCCCGATTAGGATGCCGAAAAGAGGTGCGGCGCCAACGATTCCTTTCTGGGCGGCGGTAAGACCAAAATCCTGATGGAGAAGGGGAATGGCCACGCCCGTCATAAAGACGACCATTCCCTCAAAAAATTTACCGGCAGTTGCCAGAACCCAAATGCGTTTCTGGATCCCCGTAATCAGCGAGTCGCTAACGGTGGTACCGTCTTCCCAGAAAGGAGTTTCATCGATATACGACTGAACGGATCTCGGTTTCTTTGTTTTGGAAGCACTCATGACTCTCGGTATTCACCTCTTTTATCGGTGCAGCAAGCGCTTCTTCTCCATGCAACGGGATTGTTGCGAACCCATTGGTTTCCGATTGGATTATGTCCCCAACACCAAGATCAGCGGCGACGCATCCGGGAGGCCCGGGCGACGGTCAGGAGAGCGCTGGAGGGCATCAAAATGGCCGCGAGTAGCGGATTCATCCAGCCGAAGAGACAGAGGGCGATGGCAGCTACGTTGTAGACGGCTGCGAAAGTGAAGACCTGGCGGAGAATGCGCGCCCGCAGAACCCCGGTTTCGAAAAGATGGCGGATGCCGGATAAATCGCGTCCCGTGAAAAAGAAATCGCAACGGGATTCGAGAAGACCTTTGTCGAGGAGTGGGGTGCCACGACATAGAGCGCGGGAAAAGGCGAGGGCGTCGTTGGCCCCATCGCCAATCATCAGAGCTGAGCCTTTTGCATTCTTCTCGATCCACTGGGCTTTCGCTTCCGGGCTCAGTCCTCCCAAGGCCCGTTCGCGCGGGATCGGTAGACCGGAGGCAAGGGTATCGACTTTTTCCTGACGATCTCCACTGAGGATGGCCAGACCCAGACCCCGGTCAGCCAGCTTCTGCAACTCCTCGGAGGCTTGTTGGCGGACGGAATCGGTGAAGACAAACCGAGTCAGCACCTCCCCATTTCTAGCGAAAACCGTAGCCCCATCGGCCTCGTCTTCGGCATCCTTCCAACCCGCTTTCCCGAGCGTCCATTCCTCGGAACCTTTCGCGGCAACGACGCCTTGGCCGGCAATTTCGGTAAACGAATCGGGCGGCAGACTGCGTACTCCGCGGCGTAGGAGTTCCTCCCGCAGAGTCCGACCGACGGGATGAAAACTGGATTCAACCAAGCTCAGGAGGAGCGATTTTTCCGGTTCGCCAAGACGATCCAATGAGGAGGGATCGGTGAGCGTCGGATTCTCGAGGGTTAAGGTTCCCGTCTTGTCGAAAACAGCTTCCTTAACGTCGTCGAGACGTCCCCAGAGATCGCCTTCCCGCAAATAGACCCCATGACGCCGTAATCGACCCGCAGCGATGTCATTGATGAGCGGCCAAGCAATCCCAAGGGAGCAGGGGCAGGAAACGACGAGTACAGAGATGGCCACTTGGAGACCGGAAAAAACGTCCCCGAACACTCCCCAAGCCGTCCCTCCGAGCACCGCTAGTGCAATCACCAGGCCGGTGTAGAAAACCAAAATCCGCTCAAGGAGAAGGTTGCGGGGCGGATCGCCTGTCTCGTTCGTCAGACGGAAAAGCAGAGAATCTTTCCATGTCTCTTCGGCGCGCAAATGAGCCGGATCACTGCTCGTCAGGATGGCGCCCGAGGGGACCCGTGAACTGGTTTCGAAGGAGACCCCATCCGACTCGCCATTCATATTTTCGAGGCTAAAAGTGGCCGGGCCATTCTCGAGAACCGAACGAACCGGCAAGGTCTGCCCGGGCTCTAGAGAGAAACGGTGCTCGGGGCGGATGGCTCCGGCGGCGAGGCGCTCATTTCCTACGAGGGACTGGTAGGTCGTCGCCGCTGGATCCAAGGCCTGTGCCCGGGCGCGGTTTCGCTCAATGGATCGCTCCTGCAACCAGCGGCCGGTCAGCATTAAAAAGATAAAAATGGCGACGAAATCGAAATAGACGAGATCCTCGCGCCCCAGCAACCATCCGATGATGGATCCACCCCAAGCCGCACTGACTCCGAGAGCGATCGGCAGGTCGATATGAAGAACCCCCATTCGTGCGGCGTCCCACGCCCGACCCACGAACCAGAGCCCTCCGACTCCAAAGCTGATCGAGGCGAACAAGACGGTGAGGATCCCGAATAGATCTGCAAAGGGGAAATCCTTCTCCATGCCCAGGTAACCCGGCAGGGTAAAAAGCATCGTATTCAGGGCCAAAAAGGCACAAATGCCCAATCGACTCAACAGGGGGCCGGAATCTGACTCGGTCGGGCCCGAGCGAGGGGCGAATCGATAGCCAAATCGCCGGACTTCTTCAGCAAATTTCACCGGTGAGAAAACGCCGGGGCGCCATTCGAGCTCGGCCCGTCCACTCTGTGGGTTGACCGAGAATCGGCGTCCGCCCGATTGTTTGCGGAAAAGCTCCTCGAGAAGCCACACACAACCAACGCAGGAAATTCCTTTTACATCGAGGGAGAGCTGCGCCGCACGGCCTTCGACCTCGGCAGTTTTTTCCGCTTCCCCAACAGCCGCTCGGAGCCATTCGAAGTCGGCCGGTCGCGAGACCGCGGGTGAGACGGGTTCAATGGCACGGCCTCGGAGTGAGTAGAATTTCTCCAATCCTCGCTCCTCGATCAACTGGTGAACATGGGCGCAGCCTGCACAACAAAACTCCTCGTCCGATTCACTCAGAAAAGGAGTCCCGCAGTGTTTGCAGGATTTGGTCTCAGCCACGGGAATAGAGCGGGTTTTGGTCGAGATAATCGGCCACGGCAGCCGGGAGAAGAGAGCGAACCGATGCTCCCTGTTGGGCTCGTTCCCGAATCTCGGTGGCGCTAATATCAATCCGTCGCGAGGGAAGGAAAATCACATCTTTATCCTCCGGCTCTTCGACTTCTGGGGTGGAGTCCTGATTCCCTTCGCGGGAGGCACAGAGAAACGTCACTTCCTTCCGAAGTTCATCAATGGCGTGCCAGTCGTTTAGTTGATCGTACTGATCGCGGCCGATGAGGAAAAATAATTCTGCCTCGGGGAATTGCGCCCGATAGTGACGGACCGTTTCGACGCTGTAGACGCGGCGTCCCTGCCGAATATCGAAGTCGTCCACGGAAAAATGAGGATACTTTTCCACTGCGGCCCGAACCATCGCAAGACGGTCGGTGGCGGGAGTTTCCGCGTCCCGACTGCGTAAGGGCGCGGAGAAAGCGGGAAGGAAATGAAGCTGATCCAACTGTGCAGCCTGTAGAGCATCTTCGGCGATGATCAGATGGCCCAGATGGATCGGATCAAAAGTGCCGCCATAGATCGCAATGCGGGCAGGACGGTTCGTTTTCGCCATAAGAATAGAGCGGTTGCCGATCCGGGAGCAGCTTCAACCAGTCCGGATTCCGCCCCTGCGGATCACTACTGCAGAGCGGGTGTCACGTTTCCGAAGACCCCCAGCCATGCGGCTAAGCCCGCCAGAACGATGACAGCGACCCAAAGTGCTTTGTTCCATGCCGGTTTCTTATTGATCATGGACAATGCGCCGCCGAGCAGAACCCAGATCACGATCTTGAGGATGAGCCAGATCGGCCAACCGAGACTTAATTTGGCCTGCATTCCGAATCCACCCACGAGAATCATCAGGAGCCCAATGCCGCTGAGGATTGCACCGAATATCCGCACTGGCTTGTTGTCAGGGGCCAGAACCGCCCGAGCCAAAAGGGCTCCATACCCTAAAATGAGAAGAAACGCTCCGAAGAGGTGAATGAAAAGATAGAAGTTGATAGACATGATTTTCGCTCAGCGGAGGAGTGTAGGGGAAAAGCCTCCCGGGAGACGAGGGAATTCGAATTCGCCCGGGGCTCAAGAATAAGAAGCGGGTCAAACCCAAAGTTGCGAGAACTTCCATGCTTTGCAGGACAAGACCAGCTCTCGATTTTAGGCTGAAGGCATAAGAGAAAAGATGCAATGCGCCGGACCCTGCTTCAATATAAGCGCAAGACCATCATCGATGTGAAAAAGAGAACCCTCAGATGGATTTTTTGGCCCCTATTTCTCGGTGGAGCGGCGGTTTTTGCTGGAATAAATTTTCTTTCGAGTTTCACCCGAATCGGAGCATTGAAAGCGCGCACGATGTCTCAGTTTTCCCAGATTGCTTTCGCGATACAACTCACTGAGCAGGACTATGCAAAGCCATTGGAATTCTCCGATTCATCGGACCTGGCGGTTATACTTCAAGGGGATAATTTCCACGACGGAAATCCAAAGCAGATTCGATATATGTCCTTCACAGAAGAATCTCTCGACGAGAACGGAATGATTCTCGATGCCTGGGGGAACCCGATTCGGGTGGAGACGAGATCGGACAACTATCGTTTGCAATCAGCGGGGCCGGACGGAGTCTTTGAGGTACCGTCGGAAGGAGACGACCTTATTTTTGGTTCATCGTCATTTCCCGGGGAAAGCATGCTTAATCTTGAGGAAGAAGTATTCCGTATCCCTGAAGCCATAAGCGGTTCTTTTGATGACCTTGATCTTGTTGTTCATGCCCTCGAGCACGCTGGTGTTGAGTGGGTATTTGGCTGAGGCTATGATTCCACGGAGGTAGGGTCTGAGTTTATCAGCGAAGGCGAGCAGGGGTTTGATTTTGGACTCACGGCACATCCTCCACCATGTGCGCCAGCGTTTGAAGGCGCCCCAGATGCTTGAGCTTCGCCATAGTTCTTTGAGCTGTTCTTTCAGGACGTAGACTTGAGCCAAGGATTGGTTGGCATTCATCAGCTCTTCGAGCCTGACAAGTTCTTCTTCATTGAGGTTGTCCTTGTTCTTTAGAAGTAACCATCGGCTACGTTTGACCGCTCTGCGAGCCGACTTGTTCTGCCTTAGTTCATTGGCCTGATCCACGCGGACTCGGTCGATGACTTCACGGCCGTATTTGGCAACGACATGAAAAAGGTCGTAGACGACTTCCGCATTCGGGCAGTGCATCTTCACCTCCAGGTCAAAGGCGCTGTTCTGATCCATCGCGACCGCTTCGATTTGATCGCAGTGTTCGCCCAGTGATTCAAAGAAGGGGCGTATGGATTCGCGACTGCGCCCTTCACCGATCCAAAGCACTTGCCGAGTGTCCGCATCGGCTACGACGGAGGCGTAGCGGTGCCCCTTGTGCAATGCGAACTCATCCATGACCAGAGTTCTGAGCGAACCGTAATCGACTTCAGGCAACTCCCGAACCAACCTAGCTTTGTCAATGCGTTTGACGGTGTGCCAAGGCAA